>CAMDQV010000064.1 GCA_945906015.1 Pedobacter schmidteae
CATCCCGAATACCCCTCTTATGAAGATCAGGTTAATGCGCGTGATAAGATGCTTGAAAGGCATCTTAATATTCGTTTTGTTGGGGTTCATCTTGGGAGTTTGGAATGGAGTGTTGATGAACTTGCTAAACGCCTGGATAAGTTCCCAAATATGGCTGTTGACATGGCCGAGCGGATTTGTCATTTGGAATATCAGTCGATAAAGGAAAGAGAGAAGGTCAGGAATTTCATGATTAAATATCAGGACAGGCTTATATACGCAACTGACGACTGGGTTGGACCGGATTCAGATCCTATTGAACTTAAAAAGGACATTCAGAAAACTAGATTAAGCGACTGGAAGTATTTTGTAACCGATGAAGAAATGAATGTTCCTTATTTTAAAGAAAAGATACAGGGATTAAAACTACCAAAAGCAGTGATTGATAAGATCTACCGCACAAATGCTGAGAAGTGGTTTCCTGGTATTTAGTATAAAAAAAAGCTATGAGATTATAAATTATTGCTATTTTGAAGGACTGAATATTAGAGATTAGATAATATATAAATAAAGCCTGAACGGCTAAGACTAGAAATAACATTAAAAACGATGAAAAATAACCGTAGAGATTTTTTAAAAAAGAGTAGTCTTGCCGGACTTGGCATAGCAGGTGTTGGTGCGCTTAATGGATTTGCCTCAGAGCCAGAAAAAGGGCCATGGGTATCAAAATCTACCATTCAGACCTTTAACATGAGTGGCTATGCCGCACCAAAGCTTGAAACTGTTCGTGTTGGATTTATCGGTTTGGGTCAGCGTGGGCCATCACATTTAAATGCAGTTGCTAAAATTGAAGGCACAGAAATCAAAGCACTATGTGATTTGCGTCCTGAAAGTGTAAATAAAGCAAAGAAAACTCTTGATGGCACAAGTCATAATCCTACAATTTATACAGGTAATGAAGATGAGTGGAAAAAATTGTGTGAACGTAAAGATATTGATCTGATCTATATCTGTACACCATGGCATTTGCATGTTCCTATGGCTTTATTTGCTATGGAACAAGGTAAGCATGTGGCTATTGAAGTGCCAGCAGCAGTTTCAATGCAAGAATGCTGGCAACTGGTTGAAACTTCAGAGCGTACCCGCAAGCATTGCATGATGCTCGAAAATTGCTGTTATGACTTTTTTGAACTGCTGACATTGAACATGGCTAGACAAGGTTATTTTGGTGAGATTATTCACACTGAAGGAGCTTATATCCATAATCTTATAAACCTTAATTTTAGCGATAAAGGCTATCAGGATATGTGGCGTTTAAGACAGAATGCTACCCGCGAGGGTAGTTTGTATCCAACCCATGGTTTAGGTCCTGTTTGTCAGGTTTTGAATATCAATCGTGGTGATAAAATGGATTACCTTGTTTCTGTTTCTTCTAATGATTTCCAGATGGGTGAACGTGCTAAAGCTGAGGCAGCAAAAAATGATCTGTATAAAGAATTTGTTGGCAAAGATTTTAAAGGAAATATGAATACCACCACTATTCGTACTACCCATGGTAAGACGATCATGATACAACATGATGTAACTTCTCCACGCCCGTATTCACGGATACACCTGGTGAGTGGAACCAAAGGTACTGCTATGAAATATCCAGAACCTAAAATTTCCAATAGCCATGAAGGTTGGGTTAAGGAAGCTGAATTTAAAGCTCTTGAAGAAAAATATACACCAAACATTGTTAAAAAAGTAGGCGAACTAGCAAAAAAAGTTGGCGGGCATGGCGGCATGGACTTTTTAATGGATTGGCGCTTGATAGATTGTTTACGTAATGGTTTGCCTCTTGATCAGGATGTTTACGATGCAGCGGCTTGGAGTGCTGTATGGCCACTGAGTGAATGGTCTGTCAATAACCGCTCCAATTCAGTAGATGTACCTGATTTTACACGCGGTTCATGGAAGAAAAACCAGCCACATGATATTGATTTGAAAAAAGGAGGAGATACTAAGGTAAGAATCTAGAGCTTAACTATTTTTCTGCTCCCTTCAGATCTTTTCGAAATAGAAATTAAAATTATTCATGCAAGATTCTTGTATTATGTTTGTGAATAGTTGAAATGGTTTCTAGAGGCAGTTAATATTTTTTTAATAGCTACTGATTTTCCGATTAATGTTCATTATTAACATTCAGAAAGCTCACTTAATGCACTGATTAATTATATTTTTTTGTAATTTACAGATTGATATATTTCATGTTAATTAATGATTTAGGTCTCTAAAATTAAGATCTTTAAAGGTAGGCAGTGTAGTTTTAGAGAAGTATTTTTAGCTGACAGTAGATGATTAGAAAACAAAATTTAAAAGAATTTCTATTATTTTTTCTTATTACGACTAAATATTAATTATAGATTAATATTTGATAAAAAATAATTCAAAAAGGACTTGTCAATACATGTAATTAAATTAGATTTGTTTAACCTAAAAAAAAAACAATGGATAAATTCACAAAAATGAAAGATCTGTTTGCTTCAGTTGAAGTTGACGCTAGCAAATTCTACAATTCAGGAAACAGTGCAGCCGGAACAAGAGTTCGTAAAGGAATGCAAGATTTGAAAAATTTAGCTCAGGCTATCAGAAATGAAGTTACTGAGAAAAAAAATAGCGGTAAATAATTAGACTTGCTATTTAAAATAATTTAAAAGGCCTGCTCAGCAGGCCTTTTAAATTATTTGGCTTTTATATCGTCTTAAATTGTCCCAAGTAGTAGGTGTAATTATACTTCTTCGGTAAATAAAGTTTAACATATTATCTGCGTCAGCTACCCTTTATTAATCAATATTTTAGGGAACCCCAAGCCTGCCTGCTTCTATAAACTTTTTTATAATTTCATTTGTTTGTATTGTCATATTTAATGACATTTTCAAATTCTTATTTACTCTATTAACTGTCTATTTGTGTTAGATTTGTGTGAGAAATTATGAAAGATTTTAAAAATTATTATCTCATACAGGCAAGTCCTGAAGAAGTTTATCTGGCATTAACTAATCCCCTTACCATTTTATTATGGACAGGTGCCGAAGCAATAATGAGTACAGAACCTGGTTCTGAGTTTTCTCTCTGGGATGATAGTATTGTTGGAAAGAATATAGAATTTATAGAAAACAAAAAAATAGTTCAGCAATGGTACTTTGGTGATCAGCCTGACGAGTCAATGGTTACTTTTATACTACATCCTGATAAAAATGGGACTTCTCTTGAGCTCCGTCACACAAATATTCCCGATTCTGATATTAGGGATATGATCGATGGCTGGAATTTGAACTATTTTGGTGCCCTTCAAGATTTTTATGAAGATTAGCCGTATTTGTGTTAATTAGATTAGAATTTATTTTCAATATTCTATTGTTTTATTTGCCTCTTTCTTAAATTTCTCCTATTCTAAATTAGCTGGTTTAGAAGAAGCAGATAAGATTTTCACTTCCCAAAAAAAGTATCCCATAACAATTACATATTCTAATCCTGTTATCCAGTAATTTTCACTGTAGGGTAAGGTTTTGTAGTTGATATAACTTAGAGGGATTAGAGCAGACCATACCAGAATAAACCGAAATTTAACAAATATACTTAAGGCAATCAGTGGTGTCAGATACCAGGGATGAATGATTGCTGCAAACCCAAGATAGATTATGAGTGCCCAGAAGAAACCAGAGAGCATATCCGAATCTTTCAGATAAACAAATAAAATTCCTGCAAGGGTAAAAAGTATCATTAGCTTACTCAAAATGGTAATTGGATTATAGCCCATTACCATCCATCCTATACTTCTAAAAAATAAATAGATACCTCCATTAAATTCAAACTTGCCATAATATAGATTAAGGCTTTGAGCAATATGAGATATACGATCGTTGGTATTGATACTTCCAATGCTAAATAATGCGGTTATTAAAAGGCATACTAATCCATATCCAATCGTTTTTTTGATGCCGATTTTTTTAATGAGAAAGGGTATGGCAAGTATCGGTAATAGCTTTGTTTGTACCGATAGAGATAATGCAGTTGCAGACCCAATTAATTGCTGCCTGTAAAAAAGCATAACAGCAAGTAGGAAAAAGAAGATCATGAATGCTTCAAGGTGTATATTGCCCGTAAGTTCTATGATTACCAGCGGGTTGAGTAGATAGATTAAAAGGTGTGAAGGGTCTTGTTTTCTTTTATTTGCTAGTTTATTCAAAAGGTAAAGAGTGCCAATTTCAGTAAGGAAAATCATTGACTTCATCACAATTAAATTTGTTTGCAAACTATCCTTCCCAATTGCTGATACTATGTTAAAAAGGATCTGAGATAACTGAGGATACACACTGAAATAATCAGGAGAGTTGAGGTATGGAAATAATTGATTTAAAAAGGCATCTGAATTCTGATTTAAGAATTGCCTGGGTGTGAAGTCGAATGGATTAAAACCTAATTGTTGAATCCGGCCATCCCAGAAAAAGCGATAAAAATCATCCGACAAGGCTGGTTTCGAAAAAATAAGACAAAACCGAAATAATATGCCGCTAAGCAGAAGAACCTTAAAATTATAATGTCTTTTATTTTTTAGTATTAAATAGCTGATCAGAAATAAGGAACTATATGCGGTAATGAGAAGTTCAAAATTTGATCTTTCAATAAAATATCCTATCAGAACATAGCCTGCAAGAGATAGGATCAATAGTGAGTACAATCTTATTTTAGGCATTTATAAAAAATAGCTTACTTTGTAAAAGTATGCAAAAACGCACATTTACAGATCAAATGGGACGGGTTATTTCCCTTAATTATCCACCTAAAAGGATCATTTCGCTAGTGCCTTCGCAAACCGAACTTCTCTTTGATCTGGGATTAGATGATGAAGTAATTGGCATTACAAAGTTTTGTATTCATCCAAAAGAAAAATTTAAGGCTAAAACTAAAGTTGGAGGTACAAAAAAACTCAATTTGGAAAAAATAAGAGGCTTAAACCCAGACCTTATTATTGGAAATAAAGAGGAAAACAGCCAAGCTCAGGTAGAGGAATTAATGAATGAGTATCCAGTTTGGATGAGCGATATCAATGTGTTGGAAGATGCTCTAAATATGATCGAACAAGTGGGAATTTTAACTGGGCATGCTAAAAAGGCAAAATTAATGGCTTTAACAATTAAAAGTGGTTTTGCTGATCTTGAATCGATACGTGCAACTAAGTTGAAGACTGCCTATTTTATTTGGAAGGATCCATATATGCTGGCGGCAAAAGATACTTTTATTGATAATGTTTTGTCAAAGGCTGGGTTTGATAATTCAGTAAAACTGAAAAGGTATCCTGTAATGAATTTGGAGCAGTTAGAAGACCTAAGTCCTGAGGTTATATTTCTTTCTTCAGAGCCATATCCATTTAAGGATATACATGTTCAGGAAATGAAGACTATGTTCCCTAACTCAAAAGTTATGATTGTTGATGGAGAGCTTTTCTGTTGGTATGGCAGTCGGCTTCTGCATACCCCCAACTATTTACGTTCACTTATAATGCTAATTAATAGCCATCCTTGAACATTAAGCATAATAGATTTTGTAATTAAGTAGAAAAAGGTTAGTTTTGCCGACTTAAATACCTTTAGAAAAGCTGAGTGTTAAAGCTCATAGATCTTAAGAATTTTCAAATTAATCCTAAAATGCGGATGTGGCGTAATTGGTAGCCGCACCAGACTTAGGATCTGGCGCTTCACGGCGTGGGGGTTCGAGTCCCTTCATCCGCACTGATTAATTCCCCGGCTACAAACCGGGGAATTTTTGTATAAACTAAAACGACATAAAACTCAAAAAATGAACATTACACAGGACAAAATAGACAAGCTGAATTCTGTACTAACTGTTAAGATTAATCCTGAAGATTACAAAGAGCGTGTAGAAAAAGCGATTAAAGCCCAAGCAAAAAAAGCAAAATTACCTGGATTTCGTCCCGGAATGGTTCCTGCAGCACATATCAAAAAAATGTATGGCAAGAGTATCTTAGTTGATGAAGTCAACACTATTCTGAATGATACGTTAAGTAATTACATAACTGATAATAAACTTGAAGTTCTTGGGCAGCCATTACCTAAGATTGATGATAGCAAGGATTTTAATTGGGATTTTACTGATGATTTTGAGTTTGTTTACGAACTTGGATTGGCACCTGATTTTGAACTTGAATTTACATCAAAAGATAAATTAATCTATTATCAGGTGAAAGTAGATCCTGGAACTCTGGCATCTCGTATCACGAACTTAAGAAAAAGCTATGGCAAAATGTCAAATCCTGACGTATCGGCAGATGATGATGTTTTATATGCAGATTTAAAGCAGCTTTCTGCTGATGGTTCTGTTTTTGAAGGTGGCATAAGTGCTACTGCATCTGTTCGTTTGGATCAGGTAAGTGAGACTAAGATCAAAAAGTCACTTATTGGATTAAAGAAAGAAGCAGTTGTGGATGTAGATCTTCAGAAAGCATTTGATGGTAATGCTACAATTATTGCCAAGGTGTTAGCTATTTCTGAAGAAGATGCTCAAGACCTGAAATCTAAATTTCAGCTAACGGTTCAAAATATTAATCGGTTAGAAGAAGGAGATTTAAATCAGGAGTTCTTTGATAAGATATTCGGTGCTGATGTTGTTAAAACTGAAGCAGAGTTTAAAGAAAAAATCAAAGAAGAGCTTGAAAGTATGATGGTTCAAAATGCTGACCAGAAGCTTCAGGCAGACATGCTACAGTTTGGTTTAGAAAAAGCAAAACTTAGTCTTCCTGATCAATTTTTAAGACGTTGGCTAAAAGCAACCAATGAAAAACTGAGTGATGAGGAATTGGCACAGGGTTATGATGATTTTGCTCGTAACCTGCGCTGGACTTTAATTGAAAATAAGATCATTAAAGACAATAAACTGGAAATCAAGTATGAAGAAGTTTTTGCGGCTGCTAAAAATCGTTTAGATTCTCAGTTCCGTATGTATAGCCCACAGTCACTTTCTGAAGAACAACTAGGGCAATATGCAGCACAGTTTTTGCAGAATAAAGAAAATGCAAACAAGATTTTTGAAGAGGTAAAAGCTCAGCATGTATTTGAATATCTCAAAGGTGTTATTACCTTAGATAAAAAGGATATTCAATATGATAAATTCCTTGATTTGATTAAATAATGATTTTTTGGACTTATTAATTCCATTTATTTTGATCATTCATTTACAACAAAAAAATAAATGTTAAATTATAATTAGAATATCTCAAAATGAACATTGATAAGAACGAATTCAGAAAATATGCGGTAAAACATCATCGCATAGCAGGCCACCATGTAGATAGTTTTATAGGTAGGGTTCAACATGCTTCCATACCTACTGCAATGACTCCTTACATCATTGAAGAGCGTCAATTGAACGTAGCACAAATGGATGTGTTTTCACGTTTAATGATGGATAGGATTATCTTTTTAGGTGATGCTGTTCACGAAGGAATTGCAAATATCATTCAAGCTCAGTTATTGTTCCTACAATCAACTGATGCTAAAAGAGATATTCAGATTTATATTAATTCTCCTGGCGGTTCTGTATATGCTGGTTTAGGTATCTATGATACGATGCAATATATTACGCCAGATGTAGCTACTATCTGTACAGGTATGGCTGCCTCAATGGCTGCTGTATTGCTTTGTGCAGGAACCAAAGGAAAAAGAGCGGCATTACCTCACTCAAGAGTAATGATTCACCAGCCTTCTGGTGGTGCTCAAGGAGTTGCATCAGATATGGAAATCAACCTTCGTGAGATGTTAAAACTTAAAAAAGAACTTTACGATATCATAGCCAAACATTCAGGACAAACCTATGAATGGGTTGAAAAAGCATCTGACCGCGATTACTGGATGATTGCAAATGAAGCAAAAGAGTTTGGTATGATTGATGAAGTATTAGTTGGAACCGGAGATAAATAATAATGAGTAAAGTCAATAAAGATATTAAATGTTCATTCTGCGGCTCCGGCAAGCAGGATACACTTATGCTGATTGCTGGTCTTGATGCTCACATTTGTGATAAGTGTGTTACTCAAGCTAATCAGATACTGGCAGAAGAACTTAATGTCCGTAAAACTAAATCTACTCAAACTTTTGAAACTCTTTTAAAGCCGATAGAGATCAAAACGCATCTTGATCAATATGTTATTGGACAAGACCAAGCAAAAAAAATACTGGCTGTAGCAGTTTATAATCACTACAAACGTCTGAACCAAAAAATTGGCAAGGATGAGGTTGAAATTGAGAAGTCAAATATTATTATGGTTGGCGAAACCGGAACAGGAAAAACCTTGCTTGCCAAAACAATTGCCAAAGTATTAAATGTACCGTTTTGTATATGTGATGCAACCGTGTTAACCGAGGCAGGATATGTAGGAGAAGATGTAGAAAGCATTTTGACACGTTTACTGCAGGCCGCCGATTATGATGTCAGCACTGCTGAACGTGGAATTGTATATATCGATGAGGTGGATAAGATTGCCCGAAAAAGCGATAATCCTTCTATAACCCGGGATGTATCAGGCGAAGGAGTTCAGCAGGCTCTGTTGAAGATATTAGAAGGAACTATAGTTAATGTTCCACCGCAGGGAGGAAGAAAACATCCTGATCAAAAAATGATTGCTGTGAACACAAATGATATTCTTTTTATTTGTGGAGGGGCATTTGATGGTATTGAGAAGAAAATTGCAAATAGGCTTCGAACTCAAACAGTTGGATATAAAGTAGAAAAAGATGAGTTTACTATTGACCTGAAGAACCTATACAAATACATTACTCCCCAGGATCTGAAGTCATTCGGACTTATTCCTGAACTAATAGGAAGGCTTCCGGTTATTACACACCTGAACCCATTGGATAGGGATACTTTATTAAGTATATTAACTGAACCGAGGAATTCTCTAATCAAGCAATATAAAAAGTTGTTTGAATACGAGCATGTAAATCTTGATTTTGAAAAGGATGTAATGGAATTCATTGTTGATAAAGCGATGGAATTTAAGCTTGGTGCAAGAGGCTTAAGATCTATTTGTGAAGCAATTATGATCGATGCAATGTATGAAACACCCTCGGGTAAGACAGGAAAAGAATTAT
>CAMDQV010000065.1 GCA_945906015.1 Pedobacter schmidteae
TTATCATCAGCAAAAGAACGGTTTGAACGACGTAATTCAAATGCTGCATATTTAAGTTCAAAATTGAAAGGCTTTAAAGGCTTAGTTCCTCAAAAGCAATACGAGGGTACTGAAAGTTCAGGCTATTATAAATATGCAATGAGCTATCATAAAGAGCATTTTAACAATGTGGAACGGAGTATATTTTTTAAAGCTCTTGCTGCTGAAGGGATTAATTTAAGCCCCTATATTGCCCGTGGATTTCATGTTGAACCATGGATAGATGAGATATTAAGTCTTAAAGAATATAAGACCATGTATTCGCCTGCAAGACTAAAGCGCTATCGTGAAGAAATGAACTTTCCTAATTGTGATCTTATTTGTAATGAAGAAATGGTTATTCTAGAAGGATCTGGTTCTTTATTGGGAAGCACTCAGGATATGGATGATGTGATCAATGCAATCATGAAGGTTTACGAAAACAGAGATAAACTTTAAGATCATTTTGAATAAAAAATCACTAATTATTACTATTTGGAAATCATTGATTCATTAATATTTTGAAATCATTGATTCATTAATATTTTGAATGCTGATCATCTATACCTTCAAAAATAATCCGATTCTCTCAATTATTTTAGATTGATGAATATTTGTAAAGTAAAGACTTCTTATTTTTAATTAAATTATTGTGGTCAAATTATTGCCTGATAAAATTACAGATACTAATTTCTTTTGCATTAATATTTTAATTATCGCCTTGACATCCAAATAATCTTTGGATGTTTTTGTTTTATAAAAATGTATATATACTAGCTCAAAATCTATTTTATTGCAAAATATCCTTTTTTTTTTTTGGCTAAAAATATTTTTTAATATGAGTATGTGTAAATTTTTATTTTATAAAATTCAAAGGTCTCACTATATTAGTCTTTACAAATAAATTATACATAGCATTAAAAGCTATTCAACTCATGAAAAAGAGGATCTATTATTTTCTATTTTTACTTATTTCAATTCTTTATACTGTTCAATCCTGTAATTATATTGGAGATACTCATAATTCTGAGGAACAAATTCCTGATCAGGTAAGTTATAATTTTGACATTAGACCCATATTTTCAGATAAATGTTTTGCTTGTCATGGACCTGATGCTAATAAACGCCAAGCTGGTCTTCGCCTTGATAATGAGGAAAGTGCTTTTAAAGCTCTAAAAGAAAATCCATCGGGTCATGCTTTAGTTTCAGGTAAACCCCAATTGTCAGAGGTTTTCATGCGTATTTCTTCTAAAGACACTTCTATTTTGATGCCCCCGCCTTCATCTAATCTTAAATTAAATGCTCGGGAAATTGATCTAATTGAAAAATGGATTAGTCAGGGTGCTAAATATGAAACTCATTGGTCATTTACAAGACCAAAGAAAACACCTTTGCCAAAGGTAAAAGATGCTAAATGGGCTAAGAATGAGATTGACCATTTTATTTTAAGTAAAATGGAACAAAAAAATCTTGAACCCAATAAGGAAGCAGATAAAGAATATTTATTAAAACGATTGAGTCTTGATTTAACTGGTTTGCCACCAGGAATAACAATGATGAATCAATTCATGGCTGATAATACTCCTGGAGCTTATGAAAAGGCTGTTGATCAATTACTTAAAAGCCCTGCTTATGGCGAAAAAATGGCCTTGCATTGGTTGGATGTTGCACGTTATGCAGATTCACATGGATTTCAGGATGATAGCTATCGATCAGCATGGCCATGGCGCGATTGGGTAATTAATTCGTTTAATACTAATTTATCTTATGATCAATTTATTACCCTCCAGTTAGCTGGTGATCTAATACCTAATGCTACCAAAGAACAAATTTTGGCTACTGGATTTAACCGAAACCATAAAATAACTGAAGAAGGGGGAGTAGTTGATGAAGAATATCGTGTTCAGTATGTAATAGATAGGACTAATACTTTTTCAAAGGCACTGATTGGTGTTACTCTCGAATGTGCACAATGTCATGACCATAAATATGATCCTTTTTCTCAAAAGGAATACTATCAGCTTTATGCTTTTTTCAATAATGTTAAGGAAGTTGGGATATCTTCTACTATTGGAGGGCCTGAAACTTACGCAAAGAATCCAATGATTCAGATTAGTAATGATGAAGTTAAAAACATTCTGAAATTCATAAATAAGCAAGATACGAACAAGTTGATTGTTTCTGTGATGGGCGACCGAGATACGTTAAGAAAAACCTACATTCTAAAGCGAGGTGCCTATGATGCTCCTGATAAGGAAGTTTTAGCGGGAACTCCAAAATCAATATTGGCTTTTGATAATAATCTTCCAAAGAATAGATTAGGCCTTTCAAAATGGTTATTTGATAAGCGAAATCCACTAACATCTAGAGTGTTTGTTAATCAGCTTTGGCAGGAGATATTTGGCAGAGGTATAGTTAAAACTGCAGGTGATATGGGTATGCAGGGCGAACTGCCAACGCATCCTGAATTATTGGATTGGCTTGCTGTTGATTTTATGGATCATGGTTGGGATATAAAACGTCTAGTTAAACTAATGGTTTCTTCTGCAACATACCGACAGTCTGCAGTGATTTCAAAAGACAAGTTAAAAATAGATCCTGAGAATATCTTTCTTTCAAGAGCTCCGCGTTATCGAATTAAGGCAGAGCTTGTACGCGATTTAGTATTATCAAGTAGTGGTCTGTTAGTTAAAACAATCGGTGGGCCGAGTGTAAAACCTTACCAGCCTAGTGGTTTATGGGAAACAGCCTCATCTGGTCGTGGAGTTTTAAGGGTTTACAGACAGGATCATGGTGCAGATTTGTATCGCAGAGGTATGTATACTTTTGTGAAACGTACCGTTCCACCACCAGTGATGGGAATTTTTGATGCAAGTAACAGAGATCAGTGTGAGATTGTTCGATTAAAAACCAATACTCCGCTTCAGGCACTGATCATGATGAATGATCCTACGGTAATTGAAGCATCTCGTGTTTTAGCCTCTAAAATTGATGTTGAACCACTAAAAATCCAAGATAAAGTAATCAAAGCTTTTAGATTAATTGTATGTAGGAAGCCCACTGAACATGAAGTTAAAATATTGAGTCAGTACTACAATGATCAACTTGTTACTTTTAAGAAGGAGCAAAGCCGTGCTGATAAACTCCTTGCCATTGGAGAGTATCCTAATCCCGAAAAAATGAATAAATATAGTGTAGCTGCAATGATGCAGGTAATCACTGCGCTATATAATTTAGAAGAAACTATAACCAGATCCTAATGCAAAAAGATTTTTTAGAACATGGATTGAATTCTAATCGACGTCGATTTCTTTCCCGACTCAGTCTCGGGCTAGGTAGTGCAGCTCTTGGCTCATTACTGGTGCCCGACCTTTTTAGTGGTGATTCTTCTGATTCAGGATTAGCTCCTGGAATTCCGCATTTTGCACCAAAGGCAAAACGCGTAATTTATCTATTTCAGAATGGTGCACCTTCACAATTAGAACTGTTCGACTATAAGCCAAGGCTAAGAGAAATGATGGGCCAAGACTTGCCTTCATCAATCAGAGGAAATCAACGCTTAACTGGAATGACTGCCAATCAAACTGCTTTTCCTATGGTTGGATCATTTGCTAATTTTCAGCAGCATGGAGAATCAAGAAACTGGATCAGTGATCTACTTCCTTATACTTCAAAAGTTGTAGATGATATTTGTGTGATCAGATCAATGCATACAGAGGCCATAAACCATGATCCTGCATTAACCTTTTTTCAAACCGGTGCACAACAGGGTAACCGTCCAAGCATGGGATCCTGGTTAAGCTATGGCCTTGGTAGCGAAAATAAGAATCTTCCTTCTTTTACGGTATTGCTCTCAAGAGGTAAAGGAAATAGCCAGGGTGTTTATTCTAAATTATGGTCAAGTGGTTTTCTTGAATCTATTCATCAGGGTGTTCAGTTTAGTAGTGGTGATGATCCTGTTCTTTATTTAAAAGATCCTGATGGGATGAATAAATATGAACGTAGAAAATTTCTTGATCAAGTATCACAATTGAATCAATTGTCGTACGAGCAATTTGGAGATCCTGAGATTAGTACAAAGATCCAGCAATATGAAATGGCCTACCGAATGCAAACAGCGGTGCCCGAAATCATGGATCTTTCAAAAGAACCTGATGATATCATCAAACTTTATGGTACCGATGCGATGACTCCAGGAACCTTTGCCGCCAATTGCTTACTTGCCCGCAAACTTTCTGAAAATGGTGTCCGTTTTGTTCAATTATATCATCAGGGCTGGGATCATCATGGTAATTTGCCTAACGAAATAGCCTCACAAGCCAAAGACGTGGATCAGGCATCAGCTGCATTGATCACAGATTTGAAACAAAGAGGTTTATTAGATGAAACTCTTGTAATATGGGGTGGTGAATTTGGCAGGACAAATTATAGCCAAGGTAAATGGACTGCCGACAACTATGGTCGTGACCATCATCCGCGTTGCTTCAGTATCTGGATGGCCGGAGGGGGTATAAAACCAGGTATTTCTTATGGTGAAACAGATGAATTTGGATATAATGTGGTGAAAGAACCAGTGCACGTACATGATTTTCAGGCAACAATTTTAAATCGTCTAGGTCTAAATCATGAAAAATTGATTTATAAGCATTTAGGTAGAAGATACCGTCTGACAGATGTTTCAGGCAAAGTAATTAATGATATTTTAGTTTAATATTTAGCTTTTTTAATCATTTTATGGATAGAAGAAAATTCATTCAGAATAGTGCTGGAGTCACTGCAAGTTTTTTTATTGCAAAAGATTTGTTTGCCGTAAATAAAGGTCCGATTTATGGCCATAATAATATGAAGTACACCCTGGATACCAAATGGGGAACTTTAGATTCAGCAAAATTCCCTGTGAATGATTGCCATGAAATGGTTCAGGACAAAAAAGGTAGAATTATTCTGCTTACCAATGAAACTAAAAACAACATTCTTATTTATAATAAATCGGGAAAACTGTTAGATAGTTGGGGCCATGAATTTCCAGGTGGTCACGGACTAACATTAGCCGATGAAAATGGAACTCAGTTTCTATATATTACCGATACAGCTAAGCATCAGGTTTACAAAACTACTATGGACGGCAAAATAGTATTGACCATAGATGTTCCAATGGAGGCTGGTATATATAAAAGTGAGAAAGAATTTGTACCCACAGAAGTTGCTGTTGATTCAAACGGTGATTTTTTCATTGCAGACGGTTATGGAGCTCAATACATCTTGCATTATAGTAATGATGGTAAATTAAAGGGTTATTTTGGGGGTCGAGGAAAAGGCAATGAAAATCTAGACAATGCGCATGGAATAGTTGTTGACAGAAGATCAGGTGCGCCAACACTCTTGGTAACCGATCGTACGCGTAATTGTTTTAAACGATTTTCAATGGATGGAAAGCTATTGGGAACAATCGAACTGCCCGGAGCTTTTGTTTGCCGGCCAGTGATAAAAAATGACCACTTGTATGCTGCTGTATTTAGATCTGCAAAAATTGATAATGTGGGATCAGGTTTTACAATAATTTTAGATAAGGATAATAAACTTGTTTCTAATATTGGAGGATCAGAACCTGTTTATAAAGACGGGGAATTGCAAACATTATCACAAGCTGAGAAAATATTTGTCCATCCGCATGATGTATGTGTTGATGATGATGAAAACCTGTATGTTGCACAATGGGCTTCAGGCAAGGTATATCCTTATAAATTTAAAAGAGTCTAATTTCTTTACTACAAGATTATTTTTATGAAAAGCAAGCTTAATGCTTATGCTGTTAGTGTAATTTTTTGCCTCAATGTGCTGATCGTCTTTTTATTGATCTTTGAGCAACAATTAGTAATTCCTCAATGGGTACAGCCCATAGGTAGAATGCATCCTATACTTCTGCATTTTCCAATTGCATTACTTATCCTGGCTGCAGGCATGGAGTTTTTTCGTTTTAAATCTGAAAACGCAGCCGCTAGCTTTTATCAGAAGTTTACCTCAGGATTATTTCTTAGTGGAATACTTTTATCAGGGATTACAGTCTTGATGGGTTTAATATTATCTCTTGAGGATGGATACGATGGTGATGCATTGCTTTTTCATAAGTGGTTTGGTGTAAGTACAGTTTTTTTATCTTCTCTTTTATTTAAAATCCGAGATTTTGCTTGGTATAAAGAAATCATTGCCAAATCAGGATCTGTTGCTTTAGCCCTTATCCTGATTGTTGCAGGTCATTTTGGGTCTGTATTAACACATGGTGATAATTTTGTTCTTGAACCAATTACCACGCCTGTATTAGTTCCATTAGAACAAGCCAAGGTATACGATCATGTGATACAGCCTATTTTGCAAGAAAAATGTGTTAGTTGTCATAATGACCAGAAGTTGAAAGGTAGTTTAAAACTTACTGATTCGCTTTCAATACTTAAAGGTGGCAAAACCGGTAAACTATTTATTGCCGGAAAACCTAATTTAAGCCTTTTACTGGAAAGGATACATTTGCCATCATCTGAGAAAAAACACATGCCGCCTTCCGGTAAACCACAGCTCACGGCAGAAGAATCTAGACTGCTTTTTTTATGGATAAAGGATAATGCCTCATTCAGTAAAAAAGTAATAGATCTTGCACAGAATGATTCGCTAAGAGTATTAGCAACTTCAAGGTTTAAGCCTGCAGAAATTCAGGACGAAGATTTCGATTTTGATGCTGCTGATGATAAAACCATAAAGAAATTAAATACTTTTTACAGATTGGTAGCCCCGGTTTCACAAGGTTCGCCGGCATTAGCCGTTAGTTTTTTTAGTAAAAATGGCTTTGATTCTAAATCACTAGATGAGTTAACTGCAATTAAAGATCAAATTGTCAGTCTGAGGTTGAGTAGAATGCCGGTTAAGGATACTGATCTTAATAAAATTTCACAATTTGAGTCTTTACAGAACTTGGACTTGAATTTTACTGATATTTCCGGTAGTGGATTAAAAGAACTTTCCGGATTAAAATCTTTGAAAAGCTTATCGCTTTCAGGAACTAAAGTTAATTTAGCTCAAGTGAAGCCTATTGTTTCATTAAAAAGTCTTGAATTACTAACTATTTGGAATACTTCTTTTTCTGAAAAAGATATTCAGGAATTGAAGAAATTGAATAAAAAAATAAAGATACTTACTGGTTATAAAGATGACGGTAATTCTCCGATTCAACTTACACAACCTTTGTTAAATAATAGTTCTAGAGTCTTTAAAGATCAAACTAAAATTGAACTAACTCACCCTAGACAGGATGTCAGTATCAGATATACCTTAGATGGAACAGATCCAGATAGTTTAACATCTCCTGTATTTAATAATAATTTAATTATTAAATCAAATTCTACAATTAAGGCTAAAGCCTATAAAAAAGGATGGCTTAGTAGTGGGATAAGTACATTTGGGTTTTTAAAAACGTCCATCAAACCAGATAGAATCAGAATAATGTTTGAATCTGACCAATATCATAAAGCGACGGGTGCAAATTCTTTGATAGATGGACAGCTTGGTGATTTTGATACAAATAATTCTAATTGGCTAGGATACCAGGGAAATAATCTAGAGGTGTTATTAGAATTTAATACAGTTAGAATAATTCAAAATATAGCCTTAAACACCTTGATATCTCCCAATGGATTTGATAACCGTTTTCCTTATGGATATTCTTTCCCTCCAACAAGCATTCAGGTTTTTGCTGGAACTGATAAAGATAATTTGAAGCTAATTGGTACTATGAATCCGCTTATTCCAAATAAAACTAGTGTACAGGAAATTAAGAGCATTTATACCACATTTAAGCCTCAATCGGTATCTTATATAAAAATCATAGCTAAGCCGCTTAATAAGCTTCCGAAATGGCATCCGTCAAAGGGAAAGCCAGCATTATTGATGGTTGATGAGATATTGATTAATTAAGAGATTTTGCGTACTTATTTTTAGGAATCTAAATAATTTATAATACTTATTATTTTAATTGCTAACTAACTAGGCCACTTTCTGGCTTTGCAACATCGAAAAGAAATGCTACTCTTTGACAAAATTATTAAAGCCATCTGAATCACCAAGATTGATGATGCAGAAGATCCTGAAACTATACTCGCCATTTTTGATGAAAGTTTATTTGTAAAATATTCTGTCCAGATTTTGTTCATAAATCACTCTATAACTTGTACTTTGTTTTTTTTGTCCGAAATCAATAAAACTTTTAATTGTTAAAATAAAAACCCAAATTAAAATTTTGAAATAAAAAATATATGAAATACTTATTCCTGAATTTATATCTTTTAGTAATGTGTGTGTTAATGCCATTTATTGAAAGTCCAAAACGATCAACATCGTTTTTAAAAGAAAAAAAAATAGAGGTTTTGCCTTTTAAAAAGTTCAATTTAACTGGCCTGACAGATTTTAAACCAGTTTCTAAAAACTGGCAAATTGTTGGAAAAACTTATGTAGATCAAACTCAAAAACAAACTTTTATTTCTGAACCAGGTACAGGTATTTTGTTAAATGCACCTGGTAAGGGCATGAGTGGAAATATTTTTACTGAATTTGAGCATAGCGATATTGATATGGAGTTAGACGTGATGATGCCAATTCAATCTAATTCTGGACTTTACTTTCAAGGACGCTACGAAATTCAGCTCTTGGATAGTTGGGCAGTGAACAATCCTAAATCTTCTGACATTGGAGGCGTATATCAAAGATTTGATAATAAAAGGGTACCTAAAGGGTATGAAGGTAGTGCTCCAAGAATAAATGCAGCAAAAGCACCAGGTTTATGGCAACATTTTAGAATTGTATTTCAAGCACCAAGGTTTAATGCTGAAGGAGTTAAAACAAAAAATGCCATTTTTAAAGAGGTGTTTTTGAATGGGGTTCTGATTCATGAAAATCAAGAAGTAACCGGACCTACTCAAGCAAGTGCATTTAATGATGAGAAACCCATGGGGCCGTTTATGATTCAGGGCGATCACGGGGCAGTTGCTTTTAGAAACATACAATATAAGATGTACGACCCA
>CAMDQV010000066.1 GCA_945906015.1 Pedobacter schmidteae
CATTGTTAATAGTACAAGTGTTATTGAAATATTCACAAAAAAACAAAAAAAATACTGAAATCTACAATAGTAAGGGGATAATATTACAATTTTTTAATGCAACTATGTCGTTTGATGCAAAGTATGATAATCTCTAATTGCAATAATTAGCCATTTTAATATCGTATTATTTGATTTTCAAACCTAGTCATGATTTATAATAGACGTTAAATCAAAGCCGCTAAGGCGGCCAATATTTAATTTAAATAATATGCATATACCTTATTATCTTGCAATTGCTAAAACATGAAAAGCAGGGCATCAACTAAAAATATCAATGCAATACCATGAATGATCAAATAAAACCAGAAGCATCACTAAAAAGAACATTAGGACTTTTTGCGAGCACATTAATGGTAGTGGGCATAGTTATAGGGAGTGGGGTATTTAAAAAGATAGTTCCAATGTCTCAAACCGGCTTGGGTGAGACCGCAATCTTGATGGCATGGATTCTTGCCGGAGTGATTAGTTTATTTGCAGCATTCACAGTTAGTGCTTTAGCTTCACTTACCGAAGAGTCAGGTGGCTTATATGAATACTTCCGATTATCTTATGGAGATTTCCTGGCCTTTATTTCTGGCTGGGCAGATTTTATAATTATTAGTCCCGCAGCCACTGCGGCTTTGGCTTTTCTCTTTGGCGAAATCATTAATTCCTTTATTCCTCTTTACAATCCATTAGATCAATGGAAAGATCTTTCCATTGGTGGTTTCATTTTCCCTTTTGCAAATTCAGGTGTAAAATTAGTTGGTATTTCCGCAATTGTTATTCTAACAGGTATTAACACGTTAGGGTCGCGCGAAAGCGGGATATTCAATTCTATTATAACTACAGCAAAAATTTTAGGAATATCAGTTCTTATTAGTGTAGGATTAGCCTATTCAGGCCAGGTGGTAGAAAGCAGCAGCACGTTAATAAGTTCAATAAAAGTGCCAGAAGGAATGTTATTCTTCAGTGCTTTTTTTGCAGCTATGTTAAGTGCTTTTTGGGCTTATAATGGCTGGGAAACTGCCACAAACATCTCAGGAGAGATAGTTAACCCGAAGCGGAATCTTCCATTAGCTCTAACAATTGGCTTATCGACAGTAGCACTAATCTACACGCTTCTTAATTATAGCTATTTTAATGTGCTTAATCTGGAGCAGATCAGGGCCATTCATTCAAATGAAATAGGTGCATTCATTGTAGCTGAAACATTATTGGGTAATTTTGGCAAAATCTTGCTTATTGTATTGCTTGTTATTTGTGTATTTGGAGCCCTGAACAGTACTATCGTTACTTCTCCACGCAAGTTCTACCGCATGGCGCAGCAAGGATATCTGTTTAGCCATTTACAAAAAGTACATCCTAGATTCAGAACTCCTCATATTTCATTAACCTACATGATGATAATTGGCTGTATTATGCTGATATCCGGATCATTTGACATGCTCACCAATATGGTTATTTTTCTGAATTTCGTACTTTATGGATTTTTAGCTTTTGCAGTTTTAAGGTTAAAAAGAATGGGGAAAATTCAGGTTAAAGTTATTGGATATCCATTGGTCCCAATGGTATTACTCCTTTTTTCCATTGCCTTAACATTCAATACTATTTGGGTTCAGCCACAGCAGTCTTTGGTTGGAATTATACTTGTTCTAAGTGGTGTACCCGTTTTCTATTACTTCAAAAAGAAGAAGAAGGTTTAATACTTTATAAACAAAAAACATGCGCTAGGCAAATAAACCCTCAGCATTTATTCATACTAGTGTAAATTAAGCAAGACATAATTTGTTTTAGATTTTTGATTTAAACATATTATTGTAATATTTACGTTGCAATAAACTTTTTATTTTTTCATAAATAAAAGAATTTCTGAGCAAAATTTATTTTGAACTACATTAGTTTACTGTCTACCCGCCAGAAACAATACCAGTATGGACATCAATTATTACAAAGAATATGCAACATTAGAACGTCAACACTGGTGGTTCAAAGTAAGAGGAAAAATCATAAGCAGACTGATTTCAGCAAGTATCCAGAATAAGGAAAATAAACGCTTGACTATTTTAAACATTGGGGCTGCCACTGGCAAAACCAGTGAATTACTCTCAAAGTTTGGGACAGTCACTTCGCTAGAGTATGATCAGGATTGCTGCAATTATGCCAACCAAAAGTTTAATTTGACTATCATCCATGGTTCTATCTTAGACTTGCCATTCAAAGATGAAGAGTTTGATCTTGTTTGTGCTTTTGATGTGATTGAACATGTTGAAGATGATTTATCAGGTGTTCATGAAATGAAAAGGGTTTGTAAAAGAGATGGTCAAATTATACTAACGGTCCCTGCATATATGTTTTTGTGGAGCCATCATGATGTAGTGAACCATCACTTTAGACGATATACACTTAAAAGTTTAAAAGAGTTAGTTAAAAAATCTGATTTACTTCCCGTAAGAGCCACTTTCTTTAATACGATATTGTTTATACCCATCGCTACTTTTAGATTGTTGAGTAAATTGATGCCTGATAAGATCATCAGAAAAGGAGCAGGCTCAGACGCCACTCTGCATACGTACGATGGTTTAATCAGCCGCATTTTATACCGCATATTTAGTTGTGAATTAAGCTTGCTCAAATTATTTAATCTGCCCTTTGGCGTATCCATCTTTGTTTCGCTATCAAAAAATAATTCATGATGCTCAAGTCCATAAATATTTTTTTTTCGGAAACGATTTTTAAAAAGAAGGTTTATATTTTTTCATTATGGTATCTAATCAGTGCGCTAGCATTGATAAAAATCTTAAAGAATGGTAACTATAACAATTTCCTTATTTTCAAATTCACTTTTTTCAGTCTGCTAGATCAGAAGAATTTATTTTTACCACAGCCTGAAAATTTTCAGCATTATAATTTATACGGTCCAATTTTTAGTGTTCTGATTGCCCCTTTTGCGATACTTCCAAACTGGCTGGGTCATACCCTATGGACTTTTTTTAACTCGTTCATCCTTTTGTATGCAATAAGGAAACTGCCCTTATCTTCTGGCGCAACCTTGGCAATTTTACTAATTGCGGCGCATGAAAACTTAA
Organism: Pedobacter schmidteae; assembly: GCA_945906015.1. Classification (GTDB taxonomy): domain Bacteria; phylum Bacteroidota; class Bacteroidia; order Sphingobacteriales; family Sphingobacteriaceae; genus Daejeonella; species Daejeonella schmidteae_A. The sequence continues at coordinate 3,111 of CAMDQV010000066.1, forward strand.
CATCCATTCTCAGCTCCCAGTTTAATCCATCCATGACAGCAATTATTTTGCTTACCTATACCTTTATTGATCAAAAAAAGGATTTTTGGGCAGCTTTAATGATTGTCTTAGGCACATTCATCAAGCTTTATGGGATAGTTGGATTAGCTTTCTTTTTATTCTCGAAAAATAAATTAATGCTTCTGTCTGGTCTTATTTTTTGGAGCGCTATTGCATTTTCTATTCCCATGCTATTTTCATCACCTGCTTATATCCTTCAAACCTATAAAGATTGGTTTGAGGCCATTACAGCGAAAAATAAGATGAATACCACATTAATTACTGATCAGGATCTTTGTTTAATGGGAATGGTGCGAAGAATATCAGGAAATCATTCTATTCCAAACTGGCCATTTTTGGGAGCTGGTATTATTTTATTTGCCCTTCCTTATTTGCGGATTAGTCAGTATAAAGAGCCGGCATTTCGATTATTAATCTTGGCAAGCACCTTACTATTTACTGTTATATTCAGTACTAGTTCAGAATCACCAACTTACATAATTGCTTTTGCAGGTGTAGCCATTTGGTTTGTAACTCAAGAACGACCCTTTAAAACCTGGCAAGTAGTTCTTTTTGTTTTTGCCATGGCATTAACCAGTTTTTCGCCCTCTGATTTATTTCCCAAATTTATCCGGAATGAATTTATTAAACCGTATTCATTAAAGGCGCTTCCATGCGTGCTCATCTGGTTTGCAATCAGTTATCAGTTGTTGACGTTAGATTTTAGAAACAAGGCCCAGGTCAAATGATGATTTAGCTTAAGAGTTAATTTCACGATTACAAACTAAGTTCATTACATTCAAATCAATAAAACCGATTGCAAAATCATAAATATGCCTTTTATTATCTCTATTTTTCCGAAAAATAAAACGCAAAATTGATCATGATGAATCGCCTTCTCACCCTGCTTCTTGTATTTACATTTCTGGAAACTGCACTTTTTGCACAAAAACCTATACAAAAGCCTATCAAATCACTTAATGAGGCTGAATTGCCCCAGGGTACCGGAACTATAGCCATAGTGAATGTCCTTCTGATTGATGGAAATGGCGGACAAGCAATTTCAAATGCTTCGGTATTGGTTAAAGGGAATAAAATTATCGCAGCCGGACCATCAAAAAGCATTCAGGTACCTCAGGGTACTGAAATTATTCAAGGTAAGGGGATGTCGCTTTTACCGGGCCTTATTGATTCACATTTCCATATCGACGGAGCTGAAGACCTGCCCTCAACCTTTCTACAAAATGGGATTACTTCAATTCGTGATCCAGGACTATGGATTGAAATGTATGATCAGGTACGAAAATCAAGTAAACAAAAGCCAAGACTCTTTTTAAGTGGCCCGCATCTTGATGGTTCACCTCCTGCATATCCCAATGATGCCTATGTGGTTCGGGATGAAGCAGAAGCAATAAGACAAGTAAACGAAGTTGTAGACCAGGGTTCAACCGTAATCAAAATATATTTCAGAACCCCACCGGGACTGATCAAAGCAATCACTGATGCCGCACATAAGCGTGGGATTCCAGTTACCGGGCATCTGGAAATTACTGAAGCAAAACATGCCATTGAAGCCGGTCTAGACGGGATTGAACATATTACATCATTCGGATTATCCCTAACTCCAAAACGTGAAGCCGAAAAATATCGTCAAAGCATGCTGGCTGATAATAATTACCGGAAACAAGGACGTTATGAAGCTTGGGCAGCAATTGACTTAAACTCTGCAGCAGCAGATAGTCTAACCCGATTTCTGGTCAAAAAAAGGACATTTGTTAGTCCGACCCTGGCAATTTTTGAATATCAACCTGGAAAGGGAGCTATTGACAGCATTAAGCTTAAAGGATTCGATCAAATGATGAAACTTACATCAAAACTTCAAAAAGGCGGCGTAAATATTGTCGTTGGTTCACATGGCATGGTTCCATATGCCGAAAAAGGCTGGGCATATCAACGGGAGATGGAACTTTTCGTAGAAAGTGGAATGTCAAACTCAGCGGTTATACATGCCGCCACAATGGTAAATGCACGCTTTTTCAGGATTGAAAAGGAATTAGGCAGCATCGAGAAGGGGAAGCTTGCAGATATGATACTGGTTAGAGGTAATCCTCTGGAGGATATTAAAGTGATGAGGAATATTGAGAGAGTGATGATCAACGGGGTATTTGTCAGATAAATTTATTCGTTGGTATTGTAAAACTCATTCAAAAACCGGTTAATAAAGCATAGAAAAGCTCGTATCCAGATTAAAATGATTTAAGTCAATTGAAAAAAATATTACTATTTGTATTAGTCATCCAGTCTATAAGCGTATACGCCCAGAATGATTCATTGAAAAATCTAACTTTTAATGCTTATGCTGAATTATATTATAGCTATGATTTTGCAAAACCTGCAAATCATAAAAAACCAGATTTTATATACAATCATAAAAAGCATAATGAGATCAATGCAAACCTCATTTTGTTAAAAACAAATTACTCGGACACAAATATCAGGGCAAATTTGGGCTTAATGGTAGGGAACTATTCCAGGTATAACCTCAGTGCAGAGCCGCCCTTGGTACGACATCTGTTTGAAGCGAATATGGGTATCAAATTATCAAAAGAGCAAAATCTTTGGCTGGATGCAGGAATTCTACCTTCCCATATCGGATTTGAAAGTGCGATAAGCGCCGATTGCTGGAACTTAACACGAAGTATTCTGGCTGAAAATTCTCCCTATTATGAGACAGGAATTAAACTAGGCTATTCAACTAAAAATGGAAACCTTAATATGGCATTTTTAGTTTTAAATGGATGGCAAAGGATGAAAAAACTAAATTTAATCCAAAAACCTTCGTTTGGAATTCAGGTTAATTATAAACCTTCCGAAAAGTTATCATTGAATTACAGCAACTTCACTGGAACAGACATTCAAAACAACTTTAATGCCTTAAGAACCTTTCATAATCTATACATGCAATTTGCGATGAGTAAAAAACTGGGTATGATTGCGGGCTTTGATATAGGCACCGACAAGTACAACAGTATTGACTATGGAACCTGGTATTCACCTGTATTGATTATGAGATATTCGGTCAGCAACCAAATCAAACTGGCAATTAGGGGAGAATATTACAATGATAAAAACCGGATCATCATCCCAACAAATAACCTCAATGGCCTAAGAGTATCAGGTATTTCAAGCAATTTCGACTATCAAATAAGTAAAAAACTTCAATTTAGGATTGAAGGTAAGGCCTACATTGCAGCTGAAAGGGAGTTTAGTAATAATTCGAATAAAAACTATTCACTCACCACAAATTTGACTATTAAATTTTAATCATACTTCCCACCACCACCACCACCCACCCCCAAAAAAAAATTATAAGGAGTCGTAATTATTTGATTATCAATGATTTTATACTTACCTTCTATCATATTTTATTTAACCTAACCCAAAATATCATGAAAATGAAAACGCAATTAATCGCATTTTTTGCGATGGCAATCTTCTTTTTGGCATCCTGTAATAACAGTTCGAAAGCTCCGATAGCTGCTTTGAATATGGATTCTGTGAAAGTTGAAATTCAGAAATTGGAGGATGCATATGCAGCAGGAGATAAAGCGAAAGATGCTGATGCTATCGTTGCCTATTATAGTGATGATGCAATAAGCTATCATGCTAATGAAGAACCAAGTGTTGGGAAAGCGGCAATCAAGGAAAGAATTGCTGGCCGTATCAGTAAAGAAACTCCTGGTCAGCTATATGCGTATACGGTTGTTGATATTTTTGCCGAGGCTAAACAAGCTGTTGAAGTTGGCACCTATTCAACTACTGATTCTGCTGGCAAAGAGGTTGATAAAGGACATTATATGGCAGTGTTCGAAAAACGCGATGGTAAATACATATGTATTCGTGATATGAGTGTGAGCTCAATGCCGGTTAAAGCCAGTATGTAAATAGGAAATTTTATTTAGAAGCCTATGCCTTTTAAAAAGTAAAAATGGAGTCAGCATTCAGCTGACTCGATTTTTTTGGCAGGTACAAAAGCATGCTAATTACAATTAGCACCTTGATAATTTCCAAGTAACAATGGTCTAATTTTATAGTCCTAAGAAAAACAAACACGATGAAATCGAAAGTCATATTCATTACTCTCTTATTCATAAATTTAATGAACCTGACTTTAGCCGCTCAAGGAAAAAATTTGCCCCCCACATCTTCAGAATTATACAAAGAAATTGAACTAGCCGACAGCATCCTATTTCAGGCCTTCAACAGGCAGGATATGATTACGTTTAAGGCCATGTTTACAGAGGATTTGGAATGGTTCCAAGACAATGACGGACTCATACCCTATAAAACCATTTTTGAAAATTTCGGAAATACCTTTAAGAATGAGAATAAACTCAGCAGAGTATTGGTGAAAGGAAGCCTGGAAGTACACCCAATAAAAGATTATGGAGCTATACAGATCGGATCACATCAGTTTCGTCATTTTGAGAATGGAAAAGAAGAAGTCGGAACCTTTAAATTTCTAATGATTTGGAATAAAAAAGATGGTAATTGGAAGATCTCCAGAGTTGTAAGTTATGACCATTAATAGAAATTGCGACACCATAATTAATTGAGAAATATCAATTTTTCATCTATATATTTACCTTGAATCAAATTTCATACATACACTATCTATCGGCTAAAATTAATTGAAAAGTTTAAAATTATTTAACCTAAATAACTCATTATGTTTTTAATTATTATTGGAATATTTGCCCTTATCGCCAGCTTTTATATGGCCTCACAGGATGGACCGGCAGCACGATTTAGTATGATTACACGCATTGTCGCAATCATATTAGTACTAATCGGTGCATCATTTTCCATGTTCAAAGTGGTTGATTCAGGAGAAGTTGGTGTTAAAACGCTTTTCGGAAAAGTTAATAATGATGTTTTATACAGTGGTTTAAATATCATTAACCCCGTGATGGAGGTGACCACATTTGACGTAAAAACTCAAAATTATACCATGTCAGGAGTACATGATGAAGGATCTAAAGCTGGAGACGATGCCATTAGGGTTCTTTCGGCAGATGGTTTGGAAGTGATTATCGACCTTTCTGTACTTTTTAAGGTTAAGCCTTCTTCTGCACCTGAAATTCTTCGTACCATCGGCAAAGACTATCTGGATAAGATTGTAAGACCCATAGCACGTACTGCCATAAGAGATAATGCAGTTTCGTATGATGCTGTGGCGCTTTATTCGAGCAAGCGGGATGAATTCCAAAATAAAATATTCAATACAATCAATAAAAGTTTTACTAAACGCGGACTTGATCTGGAACAATTACTAGTCAGAAATATTACCTTACCACCATCCGTTAAAACCACCATAGAATCAAAGATCAATGCTGAACAAGATGCCCAGAAAATGACCTTTGTGCTCCAAAAAGAAAGACAGGAAGCCGAACGAAAACGAGTTGAAGCTCAGGGTATAGCAGATTACCAACGAATCTTGTCTACAGGATTAAGTGATAAACAGCTTCAGTATGAAACGATCAAGGCTCAGAAGGAAATTGCACTTTCACCAAATACTAAGGTCATCATTATGGGAAATGGTAAAAGTGCTCCAATAATTATTGGGGGAAATTAATTGAATGAACTATTAATGAAGCAATTAAAAAAGATTGAATAAGCGTATGAAAATCAAGTTCAGCTTATTAACGCTAGTGTTATTATTCTCTCTAACTGTACTTGTTAAGGCTCAGACCATCATCAAGCTACAATCTGCAACAGATAATCGTGCGTTTGTGCTAAGCAAAGAAAAAGGTAAATTTGTTGCCCTTCATTTCCTACTTAAAACAGAATGCCCCTATTGTTTACGCCATACCCAGGAATATTTCAGTAAAGCAAAAACGCTGAAAAATGTAGTGCATGTAT
>CAMDQV010000067.1 GCA_945906015.1 Pedobacter schmidteae
ACTGTCTGAATGCGATGAATCTTGAGCAGATTTGCAGCGTTTTTGAACAACAAAAAACAAAGCTTCATCTTGAAAAATAAGAATCTTAAAATACTGGTCATTCGCTTTAGCTCTATTGGGGATATTGTGCTTACAAGTCCCGTTTTGAGATGTCTAAAAGAACAAATTGAAGGTCTTGAACTTCACTATTTAAGTAAAAAATCATTTGAAGCAGTTTTGTCAGGAAATCCGCATATTGACAAGCTTCATTTTTTTGAAAACTCACTTTCTGAATGCATAACAGCTCTTAAAAAGGAAAAATTTGACCATGTAATTGATCTTCACCATAATTTAAGAACCTTACTGATTAAAACCAGCCTTGGGATTAATTCCAGATCATTTGATAAGCTAAATTGGAAGAAATGGTTATTGGTTAATTTAAAAAAAAATATTCTCCCTCCAAAACATATTGTTGACAGGTATCTCCAGACTATAGAATTTCTTGGGGTTAAAAATGATGGAAAAGGTCTTGATTATTTTTTAACAAATGAATATGATCTAAAAAACATGCTACCTCAGTCACATTTAAACTTTATATCTGTGGTAATTGGAGCTCAGCATGGTACAAAACGATTACCTGTTGATAGATTGATAGAGTTATGCAATAAAATCGATTATCCTGTGGTATTGTTAGGAGGCCTGGAGGATGCGGAACGGGGTCAAAAAATTGCACTAAAAGCAGGTAAACATGTATTTAATGCATGCGGAAAATTCAAGCTTGACCAAAGTGCATTCCTGATAAAAATGTCTGAAAAAGTAATTAGTCACGATACTGGGTTGATGCATATAGCAGCAGCCTTCAAAAAACAAATTTTATCCATTTGGGGCAACACCGTTCCTGAATTTGGAATGTATCCATACAAAGTTGATCATTCATCCATTTTTGAGGTTAAGGGGCTTAGCTGCCGTCCTTGTTCAAAAATTGGACACGATACTTGTCCTAAAGGTCATTTTAACTGTATGAATAGTATAAATTTGAACAAAGTAATTGATCAGGCAAATGGCTAAAACATTATTATTGATCAGACATGCCAAATCAGATTGGGGAGATTTAATGCTTTCTGATTTTGAAAGGCCATTAAATCATAGAGGAGAAATAAATGCTCCTGAAATGGCCAAAAGGCTTGTCAAAAGAGAATTATTTCCTCAGCAATTTATTAGCAGTCCTGCCCTTCGTGCCATAACTACAGCAAAATACTTTGCAAAAGAACTCCATATAAATCCTTCGGATATCATACAAGAGAAAGAAATCTATGATGCTTTGACAAACTCCTTAATGGAAGTAGTAAATAACCTGGATGAAAGTTCCAATTTCACAGCCTTATTCGGTCATAATCCAGGAATAACTGGCTTAGTTAATTATCTAATTAATCAAGAGATATCTCATTTGCCAACATGCGGAATGGCACTCATTAAATTCCCTTTTGATCAATGGAAAATGGTAAGTAGTGGTACTGGAGAACTGGTATTTTTTGATTTCCCCAAAAACGATAATTTAATATAAAATACTACTGTACCAATTTATAGACCTTGCCTGGCAAGGAAATAATATTTCCTTGCATTTCCATCCCAAGAATAGTAACTGCTAGTCTGCTCTGTTGCAATCCGGTCAGAAAAGATAATTCATCTACAGCTACACTCCCTTTTAAAGAAAGAACATTGGCAATAATCTGTTCATCTGCTGATAAATTGAGTGGCAAACTTAATTGGGGTTTAGCTGGTACTTCAATATCCCTATTCCATCCCATGATATATTCAATATCTTCAACTTTGGTAATCAGATTGGCGCGATGTGTTTTGATGAGAAAGTTACATCCCAGACTAAATTCATCATTAATCCTTCCTGGGAAGGCAAAAACATCTCTATTGTATGAATTTGCGAGCTCTGCAGTGATCAGAGCTCCTCCTTTAATACTTGCTTCTACCACAATTATAAGATCCGATAAGCCCGCAATTATTCGATTCCGCTTTGGAAAATTTTCAGGAGCTGGGATTGTGCCCGACATAAATTCAGTAAGAAGACCGCCGCATTCAAGCATTTTTTCGGCCATAGTTCGATGCTGGGCTGGATAAATACGATCAAGCCCATGGCCAAGCACTCCAATGGTTGGGATCTCTAATTTTAAAGACTCCTTATGGGCAGCACCATCAATTCCATAGGCTAGTCCACTAACAATTAGCGGATCATAAACCTGAAGGTTTGCAATCAAATTTTTACATAGTTCCCTTCCATAATCGGTCGCATTTCTTGTTCCAACTACGCTAATTATTTTAGACTTATTCAAATCAGCATTACCCTTAAAATAGAGCATTACTGGAGCATCAGCACAATTTCTGAGACGCTTGGGATAATCTGCATCTGTTAAAAACAAAGGTTTGATCTTGTATTTATCGATGAATTTAAGTTCAGCCTCTGCAAACTTAAATACTTCATGATTCATAATCAGTTCCAAAGTCTTAGGCCCAATACCCGGCACTTTTTTGAGATGATGGCTTTTGGCTTTAAACACTTCTTCTTCGTTTCCGAAATAGCTAAGCAGATTACGGGCAAGAACTGAACCTATACCGGGAAGGCAAGAAAGGGCAATTTGATGGAATAAAGACATCTTTAATGTTTTTTGTTAAAATTAAACTCAGAAAAGCTAAAAACTAACAGCATTGGGGATGCCGTATTTCAGTAAAAAATCTACTGAATATTATTGTGGAATATACACCACGTATTTTGTGTCAAAATAATCTTCTTTAAAATAATTGGGAAGCGGGATCAATTCTGCGATTAATCCTGATTCCTTTATTTCTTGGTCAAGATCACCTCCTTTAAGATATAAAATACCATTTTGAAGTGTATTCATTGATTTTTTTTCAAATTTACCCCTTACCCAGGGGTAAAAATCAGCTAATTTGGTGACTGCTCTTGAAACAACAAAATTAAACTTGTCATCAATCTGTTCAGCTCTTGCATGAGTTGATCTTACATTTTTTAAATCTAAAGCCAATGTAACCTCCTTAACAACCTTTATTTTCTTTCCAATAGAATCAACCAAATGAAAATGAGTGTCAGGAAACATAATTGCAAGAGGAATTCCTGGGAATCCTCCACCGGTACCAACATCCAAAATTTTTTCGCCGGGCAAAAATGAAATAACTTTGGCAATAGTCAATGAATGCAGAATATGGTGCAGATAAAGCATATCAATATCTTTCCTTGAAATGAGGTTTATTCTGGCATTCCAAAAACGATACTGCTCATCAAGGGCTTCAAATTGATCCTTTTGAGTCTGACTTAAGTCAGGAAAATAGTGATATATTATTTCAGAAGTCAATCTAATATTTTTTTTATTTCCATTCCACTTTTTTCCTAAAAATGGATATAAAGCTTAATAGCATAATATAAATGTAGTAAATGAAATCAAATACAGGTAAGTACCAGATAAGATCTATGTAGTTTAATTTCTTTAATACTGGAATATAGACCAGAATTTGTACCAGCATTCGTATAAAAAATACAGAAGCAATTAACAACCATTGGTCTTTTATAGCAATTAAGGTAATCAGTAAAGCATAAAATAAAATCCCAGATAACACCTGGATAGTCAGCATTCTTTTATGCTGTTTTTTATACGCTTTACCGGCACCCTGATGTCGAAATTTTTGCGAAAAGAATCCAGAAAGAGAATTTTTAGGCTCCGACCAAACCTGAGCATCGGGATGTATCTCAATCCTGGTATTTAAGCGGTTTGCATTCTGATTAACAAAGAGATCATCATCGCCTGATAAAATATGCATATGCGAAGCAAATCCCTTGCCACTAAAAAATAAAGACTTCTTATAGGCCATGTTACGCCCTACACCCATATATGGAATGCCTTTCAGTGCGTAAGAGAGATAATTTATTGCCGTCAAAAATGTTTCGAATCTAATAAACTTATTGAGAAATCCTCCTTTAAACTCATATGGAGAATATCCAAGTACAATCTCAGTATTTCCAGTAAAGTTGTTTTGCATATGCATAAGCCATTGGTTTGATGCAGGTTTGCAATCAGCATCCGTAAAAACCAAATTTTCATTGTTTGTAGCCTTAATACCTAAAGTTACTGCAAACTTTTTACCGTGCTTAAAACGTGGATGCTCAAGGATAGTAACCACTTTTAAGTTTTTATATTCTACAGACAGATCGCGCAAAAACCAATCTGAACCATCATTAGAGCAATCATTAACAACTATGACTTCAAAATCAGGATAATCCTGAGTAAGAATAGGCACTAGATTTTTTTTCAGATTTTCTAGTTCATTTCTTGCGCAAATGATCACCGAAAGAGGTAATTTTAGCTGTGCATCTGGTTCTATGCCCCTAAAAGAAGCTAATTTTCGATGAATTACAAGAACATAAAAAAGTTGAAGTAATAAACAGATCTGTAATGAAATTACTATAGAAAGATAAAAATAATCCACGTGTTAAATTAAACTTTTGAATGCAAGTAAATTTCTAATTTTTAAACTAACAATTAGCATGGTTTGTAAAATAAACTATTCATAATTTCTACTCGCCACGGCAGCAGTTTATATTTTGCTATTTTTGCCCTAATTATTGATTTTTGAATGAAATTTAAATTAGAGGCAGAAGATAAAAATTCAAAGGCACGTGCAGGAGAGATCACTACCGACCATGGTGTGATAAAAACACCTATTTTCATGCCTGTAGGTACTGCAGGATCAGTTAAAGCTGTGCATCAGCATGAGTTAGCAAATGATATAAAAGCCCAAATCATACTTGGCAATACCTATCATTTATATTTAAGACCCGGACTTGAAACCCTGCAATTAGCGGGTGGATTACATAAATTTAATGGGTGGAAAAGACCACTACTTACCGATAGCGGAGGATATCAGGTATATTCTCTTTCAGGAGTACGCAAAATAAAGGAAGAAGGAGTTACGTTCCGATCCCATATTGATGGTTCTAAACATTTGTTTACTCCTGAATCTGTTATGGATACCCAGAGGATTATTGGCGCTGATATCATTATGGCCTTTGATGAATGCACTCCCTATCCGTGTGAGTATGGTTATGCAAGGAGATCAATGGAAATGACTCACCGATGGCTGAAACGCTGTTGCGAACGTTTTGATATAACAGAACCCATTTATGGATATGATCAGACGCTATTCCCTATTGTGCAGGGTTCAGTGTATAAAGACCTTAGAAAACAATCGGCAGAAGTGATTGCCTCATTTGAAAGGGAAGGGAATGCAATCGGAGGCTTGTCTGTTGGAGAGCCTGCTGAGGATATGTATGAAATGACAGAAATTGTTTGTGATATCCTTCCAAAAGAAAAACCACGCTACCTGATGGGTGTGGGCACTCCGATTAATCTTTTGGAAAATATTGCTCTTGGAATTGACATGTTCGATTGTGTAATGCCTACCAGAAATGCAAGAAATGGTATGCTTTTTACAAAAAATGGAATCATTAATATTAGAAATGAGCGATGGAAGAATGATTTTTCTGCAATTGAAGAAGATAGCGATCTTTATGCAGACAGAAACTATACAAAGGCTTATCTTAGACATCTTACACATTCCAAAGAGATACTGGGAGCACAAATCGCTACTTTACACAACCTAAATTTTTATTTATGGCTGATGAATGAAGCAAGAGAAAAGATTATTGAAGGAGAATTTACAGAATGGAAGAATAAAATGGTTATTCAGCTAGCTCAACGTTTATAAAGGCATGATCAAAATCATTGACTGGTATATCATTAAAAAATACCTGGGTACATTTTCTTTTACCCTGGCTATTTTCACAGTGATTATGGTCATTTTTGATGTTTCCGAGAAACTAGATGATTTTTTACGGCATGATGCACCAATTTATGAGATCATATTTAGTTATTACGCCGGCTTCATTCCATTTTATTTAAATTTTCTTTCCCCACTGATCAATTTTATTGCTGTCATATTTTTTACAGCTAAAATGGCTGATCAAACTGAAATAGTACCTATTCTTAGTAGCGGAATTAGTTTTAAGCGTTTTTTGTGGCCCTATTTCATTTCATCAAGCGTAATTTTCTTCGTTACCCTGATCTTCAATTTGTTTATCATACCAGAAACAAATGAACTAAAGATTGATTTTGAAAACATTTATGTCAATCCAAAATCTGATAATTCAAAGATGTATACTCATATGCAAATCGATAAGAACAGCTATGTTTATATAGAAAACTTTGATAATAATCAGAAAATTGGTTACAAATTCGTTTTAGAAAAATTTAGCGGTTATGACCTTAAAGAAAAATTAGTAGCTGATAAGATCACATGGGACTCATTAAAATCAAAGTGGATTATTGACAACTACACCATTCGAAAAATTGATGGACTGAAAGAAAGTTTGGATATGGGTTTAAAGAAAGATACCACGCTGGATATGCGTCCTAAAGACTTTGAAATTTATGATAATATTTACCAGGCAATGAATATGCGTGAGTTAAATGAACGAATTGATAAAGAAGAAACCAGGGGAACCGGGGTAATGGTAGACCTTCAATTAGAGAAATACAAACGCTTTGTATATCCTTTTTCTGCCTACATATTAACTCTTATGGGGGTATCCTTATCATCACGAAAGGTACGAGGGGGTATTGGACTTCCACTTGGTCTTGGTATGTTTTTAAGTTTCACCTACATCCTATTTATACAATTTGCCAATATGTTTGCATTAAAGGGAGGCTTACCCCCATTTGTGGCAGTGCTTATTCCTAATATAATTTTTGGAATTCTTGGTATATATCTCTTAATAAAAGCTCCAAAATAACACCTTCATGTTTTCTACTAAAAGCCCTGTCAGCCGTAACCTTATCATATTACACATTACGGTCTTTATTTGGGGTTTTACGGGCATCCTGGGTGCATTGATCTCTATTGATTCCAGTTATCTTGTATGGTATAGAGTACTTATAGCATTAGTCAGTTTATATACCTATTTCCAGTATAAAAAAATATCCATTAAAATTTCAAAAGAAACATTTTTAAAACTCTTTTTTACAGGAGCAATCGTAGCCCTTCATTGGATATTTTTCTTTCAATCAATTAAATCATCAACAGTATCTGTAGCATTAGTAAGCCTTTCATCTCTTACTTTGTTCACAGCTATTTTAGAACCAGTTTTTAAAAAACAGCAGATCTCTAAACTCGAGATACTCACCGGACTCCTAATAATAATCGGTATTTACATGATATTCAAGTTTGAGTCTAACTATTCGGACGGAATAATTTACGGTCTATTAAGTGCTTTTTGTGCCAGTATCTTCTCAATCATAAATTCCAAGCAAATTCAAAATCGCCCAGCAGCTATTATAAGCTTCTATGAACTCATAGGAGCATGGGTGTGGGTTTCACTCTATTTATTAATTTCGGAAGGTTTCAAGGCTCCTGTGAGCCTCAATCCAACTGATCTAGCTTATTTATTCATCTTGGGAACGGTCTGCACCTCTGTTGCGTATGTATCTGGCGTAGCAGTAATGAAAGAATTATCAGCTTTTAGGGTTGCACTTATTACAAATCTTGAACCAGTTTATGGCATAATTCTGGCCTTCCTTATATTCGGAAAAAAGGAACAAATGACAGTAGGATTCTACGTTGGAGCCCTGGTAATTCTTGGTACTATCTTTATGTTTCCATACCTAAAGAACATGAAAAGAAAAAAAATATCCAAATAACCTATTGGGTAGGGGAGTAGCTTTATGCACTAAGCACCCAAATTATTTTGATATTTTTAAGAATTCAACCTTTTAATTCAATAACAAGAAATTAAACTAAGAATCACTCTGTTTCAGCAAGATTACCCTCATTCAAATTTAAAAATAGCATGAATAAACCTGCCAGAATACCTACAAAAATAGCAAGTCCTAAACTTATAGTAGAATAATCCATTATTTTAAAAACATGATCTTTGTGAATAGTAGTAAAAGCAGTATAACCTCAAATTTGTTTTCAATATTTTAATGATTTATTCCCTAAACAGGTAATCAATAATTTCTTTCCTGATTAATTGAACTGATCTATATTTAATCTTAAAAAGCTAGTCTACAATTATCGTACATTCATAAAAAATAAAAGAACTTAGTGTATAAAAAGCCTAATGATACAGATAATTTAGACCTACAAAAGAAATTAATAAAAAGCTACAATTATTGACATTTAAATTCAATTTTTTGATCAATAAATTGAATTATATAAATTATATAAATACTATTTAATCAAATAGTTACATATATTATATAAATTTAAATTTGATATAAAAAAAGCTAATTATAAGAACGTAAACTAAATATTTTAGCAATTTATTAAAATAATGAAAAATATTATACATAAATATCTATTTATCATTACTTTATGTATTAATATATAAATTTTTAATTCACTAAATAGTTTTATCTAATTTTTCAGCAATGAGCAGAACCCTCCTAGTGTAAAATGGTAGCAAATAAATACATCAAATTTTCAGATCATCTATCCTACTCGGCTAGCTGATTCTGCGATAGCGATGCGCTTGGAATTTAAACGGCACTGAGTTTTTCGGCTTGGTGAAAGCTCCTTAAATGGAAGTTAATTTTCCGAATAACTAAACTATTACCAAATACTTTTCTACCTCTAAAAATTACCTGAGATCTTTCAAAATGTAAATATTAAAAATTTGTAATTTTACAGCTTCAAAATCCGATATTCGAACAGCTAATACTTAGACCTTATGTCATTTAAAACAATATTTATAATTGTTGTTTCCGTACTGGTAACAATCATTCTGATGAATAATACTGACGAAATCGATTTCTGGATTTTCGGAGATGCCAAAATTCCAAAATTAGCAATTCTCGGATTCATGTTTGGTTTGGGGCTTATCGTAGGATTTTTGGCAGGAAGACCTGGAAAAAAATCCATGATCAAAGATGATTCTGAGAACGATGAAGATGATTATATAGACTCAAATACAAAAAAACAAGACCAATTGAGCGATGA
>CAMDQV010000068.1 GCA_945906015.1 Pedobacter schmidteae
ATAGAATGGGGTTCACAGATTCGAAATTATGTGCTGCATCCCTACAAGCTGGTGAAAGATCTGCGCACAAATTATGAAACATCTAATGCTCAGGCAGTTCTTGATGGCGATCTGGATGAATTTTTGAAGGCTTATTTGATGGAATTTTAATTAGATTCAAGTATCAAGAACCAGGAACCAAGACAATTGAGTGCTAATTTGAAACTTACTGTATTTCTCAAGTTCTGACAACTGACAACTGACAACTGATAACAGACAACCACTTTTTTAGTATTGCGTATTGAGATAAATTCTGCTTCAGACCTCAGATAACTGACAACTGACAACAGATTTTGAGTATAGAGTATTGGGATAGATTCTGCTTCAGACCTCAGATAACTGACAACTGATAACTGACAACAGATTTTGAGTATTGAGTATTGGGATAGATTCTGCTTCAGACCTCAGATAACTGACAACTGATAACTGACAACTGCCTTTCAGCTTTCCCCTTTCAGCTCCCTATCTCGGTTCCGGAAAAATACCCAGCATCTCTTCAACTTCAGTAACTTTTTCTACTGCTGATAGCTTTTCATACGCACTGCTGAGGTTTCGAAGTACCCGCTGAATGATTTCCACATTACTGCAAGGCTCATAAAAATGATGCTGAGGTTTAAGATTAAGTTGTTTTAAGAATCCATCCACATCTTTTCTTCCAAAAAGAAAACCTTTATTAAATGCGTTTATATAGAACAAGATGTTATTTTCTAAATCGTTTTCCGATTTGCCTTTAAGTTCTGCTGGATCTTCATCCACATAGGCCAGTACGAAATGCTGAGGTAGGTTAACTCCATAGATGGGAATATCTAGTTTTTGCGCAATAATCGAATAGATTACTGCAAGCAAGATCTGATTTCCTTTTTTACTTTCCAATACCTGACTCAGATATGAATTCTGAGGATCCTGATGGTTGCTGGTATTACCTGAAAATCCATGAGTTTCATAGATTACATCATTGATCAGCTTCACCTTTTCAACCGCACTCATTTCATAAATCAACTGCATCCAGATATCTCTTTTAATATCTTCGATCTGATTGATTATCTTCTGTTCATCTAGGTCTGGGTATTGATATTTATTGATGATTAGCATCCCCTGTAGGAGGTCATATGATCCTGAGATATACCAAAGTTCTAGTTCTCGTTTAACATTGCTGAACTGGATTTTGTGTACCAGATTTTCAATCCTCTCCTGAAGCATTGCATCCAAAGAATGTGACCAGGCATTTTCCAGATAGCCAATCACCTCGTTGCCAATAGACAAAAGCTTTTCCTCTACGTGACTGGATATTTCAACATCCGGGTCATCGAGCAATTTTATAAGAGATTGTACTTCCTTTTCGTTCATTTATATTTACAAATTTAGCAAAAATATGCTTGTTCTTATGAGTTTTGTTGGCTGTCAGCTTCTTCTATCTCAAATCTCATGCCTCACATCTCACATCTGAAAACTATCTTTAGCCCCATGATAAATCTCCAAGTGGCGGTTGATTTCCTTAAATATCGATTAAAAGCCAAAACGCGGCATGGTGTACATTCACCCTTTGCCTACCGTTTGGTTGATCAAGTTATTTACGATTTTCATGCCAAAAAGATTTATTCTGACATTGAGAAATTACGTTCTGAATTATTCCTTGATGTGCGCAGTATAACTATCACCGATCTTGGAGTTGGTTCACTTCTTAGTAAAAATAAGCAAAAGAAGGTCAGCACATTAGCCAGGAATATTTTAAAGCCTGCCAGGCTAGATCAGCTCATCTATCGCCTTGCAGCAGATGTAAATCCAGGAAACATTATTGAACTGGGTTCCTGTTTAGGCATTAAAACAGCATACCTTGCTAAAGCAGCTCCCAATGCTCGGATTATTAGTGTAGAAAGGTGTCCTGAAACAGCAGAAATTGCGCATGAAAATCTTGATAAGCTTCACATTCAAAATTTAGAACTCCTTGTTGGGAATTTTGATGAGTTGTTTCCAGAAGTCATCAGAAATAGTACTGAGCTAGATTTCGTATTAATAAATGGCAAACACCCTAAAGAAGCTATTTTGAACTATTTTAGGTGGTGTTTGCCCAAACTTGGGGGAAACTCATTGATGATATTTGATGATATTTACAGGAATAAAGGTATGAAAGATGCCTGGGAACAAATCAAAGCACACCCAGAAGTCAGTGTAACTATTGATCTTTTTCAAATCGGACTGGTATTCGTCAGAAAAGCACAGGCGAAAGAAGATTTTGTTATTCGGTTTTAATGCGCATTGCGGAGTGGAATTGATGCTATTTTTTGTTTTCGTTGTATCTCAGGCTTCATAACCCTGAGGTCCCGGGTTCAAATCCCGGTCTCGCTACATGAAAATCAAGGTATACGTTAAATCGTGGGTCTTTTTCTGTTTCTGCGTGAGGTTTTGCATACTAAACAACTAGCCAAGTTGAAAATCTGTAAATACGTTAATAATATCTTGTTCAGATAAATTTATGTTAATACTAGCTATCAGTTA
This sequence comes from Pedobacter schmidteae, assembly GCA_945906015.1. GTDB lineage: Bacteria > Bacteroidota > Bacteroidia > Sphingobacteriales > Sphingobacteriaceae > Daejeonella > Daejeonella schmidteae_A. The sequence continues at coordinate 2,536 of CAMDQV010000068.1, forward strand.
TCAGTTATCAGTTATCAGTTATCAGTTGTCAGTTGTCAGTTGTCAGACATCACTTAAAATATAACTTGTAAAATTAGTTCTATTGCTTAAAAACTCTTTCTGATTTTCCTATTCAAAAGTAATTTAAGCTTACTCTAATCTCCTGTCTCTATACTCAATACTCTATACTAGTTATCAGTTATCAGTTGTCAGTTTTCAGGATGGGTACGGTAGTCAGACAACAGACAACAGACAACAGACAACACACTTCCTACCTCAAACCTCCTACTTCCTACCTCAGATAACAGACAACAGACAACTCCCCTTCCTGCCTCCTGCCTCACTCCCCATACCCCAACCCATACAGCGCTTTCCCGCTTCTGGTACCTAAGTGTTTTTCGTTTTCAACCACTAACTCACCATTCACAACTACATATTTAAACCCTTTAGAGTAAGCATGTGGTTTTTGAAAGGTAGCCCTATCATTTACTTCTGATTCACTGAATATCACAATATCAGCAGCATAATTTGAGAGCAACAGGCCTCTATCAGCTAACCCGAATTTTTGTGCAGCTAATGAGGTCATCCTGCGAATTGCATCCTCCATTGAAAGTACTTTTTCATCTCTGACATATTTGCCTAAAACTCGGGCATTACTACCATATCCACGTGGATGTGGCATTCCGCGCCCCGGTACAGGAACGCCAGCATCAGCACCAAACATACTGAATGGATATTGCATGATGTTTTTCACATCAACTTCATTCATACTGTTATAAACCATTTGGGCGCCTCCTTTTTCAACCATATCCATAATGGTTTCGGCTTCAAATTTAACGTTTGCCTTTCTGCTCATCAGTTTATTAATTTCAGAGATATTCTTTCCATTGTAAGTGGTGTCTGAAGGATAGTTGGCTACAACTGCATAGCTGTAATTAGGAAATTTATAGCCTGCTAATTGCTGCAGCATTTCTTTTTTGATTTGAGCTCGTACAAGCGGGTTGTTCAAACGTACCTTCATGCTATCGTTTCCGCCTGCAAATGCCCAGTCTGGTAATCGTATTCCCAGATTCGTGCTGCTTGCAGTGTATGGATATTGATCGATCGTAACATCCCAACCGTCAAGGCGGGCTTGTTTTACTAAGCCTAGAGTGATGTTTGATTTACCCCAATTTGATTTACCACCGATCTTAAAGTGAGAGATCTGTACAGGAATATTGGCTTCTTTACCAATATTGATTGCCTCATTAACGGCATCAACTGCACTATTTTCTTCGTTTCGTATATGAGATGCGTAAACACCCTTATACTTTCCTGCTGCTCTGGCTAGTCCGATTACCTCTTCCGTTTTGGCAAATGTACCTGGGATATAGATTAATCCTGTAGAAAAACCCACAGCACCTTGTTTCATAGCCTGTTCTACCAGAATTTCCATCTTTTTTTGTTCCAGATCTGTTGGAGTTCTTTTATCTCTGTTCATGACCTGCGCCCGGACGGTATTATGCCCGAATAGAGTAGCCACATTAATGGAAGGCCTGATGGTATTGATCTCCTGAAAAAAAGAGCCAATATTTTCAGCCGACCCTCCGCAATTGCCAGTAATAACAGTTGTTACGCCATCAAAAATATAGTTATTGGCAGTGGGAGTTGTAGTAATACCTCCTTCAATATGCCCATGAACATCAATAAAACCGGGTGCCACAATCAAGCCTTTAGCATCTATAGTTTTTTTTGCCTGAATATCAGTTATATGTCCGGTTTTGATGATCTTGCCATCTTTCACTGCCAAGTCACCATAATACCAGGAATTTCCTGTGCCATCGTAAATTTTTCCATTACGGATAAGCAGGTCGGCAATTATTTGTCCATTTACAACAAATGAGCAAAAAAATAAAGAACCAAAAAAGAAAAGTGTTTTCATGCTTTAAGTATTAAAAAACGGGCAAAAATCCATGTTTTATGCAAATTATTGAGTGTAGTTTATAAAAATGCATTTAAGGCTAATACTCCCAATAATCCCATAATGCCTACAATAGTTTCCATTACGCTCCATGTTTTAAAAGTATCCTTTATACTTAATCCAAAATATTCTTTAAAAATCCAGAACCCGGTATCATTTACATGAGAACACATTAAGCTACCGGCACCAATAGAGAGTACCATTAGCTCAGGATTTACTTGCATAGGGCCAATCAATGGTTGTACAATTCCTGCTGCGGTTAATCCTGCAACTGTTGCAGAGCCCACTGCTATTCTTAGCAGCGTAGCAATTAGCCATCCCAGTAAAAGTGGCGATAAGGTGGAATCTTTAAAAAAGCCAACTATGGCATCACCTGTTCCACTATCCAGCAATATCTGTTTAAATGCACCACCAGCTGCAATTAGCAAGAGTATAGTTGTAACGGCATTTAAGGATAAAGCTGATTTATCCATTAGCGTTTTCATTTTTATTCCTCTTGCAATACCCAAAACAAAGATGGCTATCAACAAGGCAAGTAACATGGCAATGCCTGGATCACCAATAAACAGAAGAATTTTTGTAATAGAGGATGTTGCAGGCAATAATAAAGTACTTGCCGTAGCAAAACCCATCAAAATAACCGGTATCAGTGCTACAATCATACTGGTACTGAACCCAGGCATTTCATTGGCTTCAAAATGTTTTATATTAAAAATTTCTTTAGGTGGGTTGGCTTTGATTTTTTTAACAAACTCAGGAAAAATTAATCCGGCCATGCTTATTGCAGGAATAGATATCAGGGTTCCATACAATAATGTTTTCCCAATATCTGCTTTAAAAATAATAGCAATAGCGCTTGGTCCTGGATGCGGGGGTAAAAAACCATGGGTTACTGAAAGTGCACTGGTTAATGCAATGCCTAAATAAACCAGAGGCTGTCCAGTATTTAGCGCCACAGAAAATACCAAGGGTATTAATATAATAAAACCTGCATTATAAAACATGGCAATGCCTACTACGAAGCCAGTTAAAGCCATTGCAATTTTTATTCGTTTTACTCCAAATAAATTTACTAGGCCAATACTTATTCTTTGAGCGGCCCCTGTTTCAGAAAGTATACTTCCGAATAAAACGCCAAAACCTAAAATTAATAAGGTAGACCCAAGTGTACTCCCAATACCATTACTGATAGATTTTATAATGGTTGATAATACCATAGAATTGCATAATCCTACAAACAGCGTTGAGAGAATCAATGCCGTAAAGGCATTTAATTTTACCACCATTATCAGAATCAATAGTAGTAGTATGGAAGAACAGAGGATTAGTATTGGTATCACAGTTTTAGGTATTAGTAAAAAGAATGTGTTTGTATCAAACTATTTTCACTGATTTTTTGTGCAATTAATCTTTGATGGCCTGATAAGTTAATGACCTGAACTTTTCAACTACCTCATTATGTGTTCTTGCCTGCAATTGTCTAAAAAACAGGTAAACCATTTTTTCTTTTGGATCTACCCAATAGGAGGTCGCAAATGCTCCTCCCCAATTAAATGTGCCAACCTGGGCGGGAGCACTTCCGCTATTTTGATCAGTAACTACGCCAAATCCTAGTCCAAAGGTTCCACCAGAATAAGGTATGCCTTCAATTTGATTAGTTGTCATCATTCTAACTGTATTGCGACCTAATAACCGTTTGTTATTATAAACACCATTATTCAGCAGCATCTGAAGAAAAATGCCATAATCATAAATGGTAGAACTTAAACCGGCACCGCCAGAGTAATAGGTATGAGGAACGAGCGGATAATTTGCAGCTGCAATACCGTTTAATAGTCCTGCCTTTGCTTTTACTAATTTTCCTTGAGGTGTTTGAGTGTATAAATTTACTAATCGACTAGCTTTACTTGCAGGGATATTGAAATAGGTATCTTTCATACCCAATGGCTCGAATATTCGGGTTTTGAAAAATTCATCAAGACTTACACCAGAAATTATTTCAACCAAACAACCCAAAACGTCGGTATTCAACCCATAGGTAAATTTTTCGCCCGGTTGGTGCATCAAAGGTAATTCGCCAAGTTTAGTCATAGCCGAAAGCAATGTTCTGTCTTTTACACCTAAACCTGCAGTAATATTGTTTTTTGCATAAATTGCATTGACCTCTTTTGAGCCTATTTGCGCATAACCAAGACCTGAGGTATGAGTCAAAAGATCTTTTATAGTGACTTCTCTTTTTGCAGGAACTGTAGTGTAGCTGGTATCTGATTCGTTAAAATTAAGCATGACACTTTGCTTTTTAAACGAAGGGATATACAATGAAACAGGATCAGTAAGTAATAATTTTCCTTCATCAAAAAGCATCATAATTGCAACGCTAGTGATTGCCTTGGTTTGTGAGGCAATCCTGAAAATACCTTCTTTTTGAAGAGGGGCTTTTGTATCGAAATCATTAAACCCGATAGCCTTATGGTAAGCAACTTTTCCATCGCGGATAATCAAAGCTGTTGCTCCGTTCATATACCCTTTCTCTACCCAATCATTCATTGCAATATCTAGGCGCTTTAAATGTTCTGCAGAGAAGCCGGCCGCTTCTGGACCTGTATTGGTGATTGTTTGGCCTACTGATTGAAAGATGGCAGCGCCGAAAAGAATAAAAAACAAAATGTACTTCTTCATGATTATTTTTTTTATGGTCTATAAATATATAACTATTGGCTCATTGAATAATTGTCAATTAATTTCGACTAAATTTTTGACTAGTTAGTTATTAGTTAATCAGGAGCTCTTTGGGCAAAACCGGGTTACTCAGTAATTTTTCAAAAACCTCCCAGCGTTTTTCAGTATCTGCGCCCTTTGACTCAATATACTTCCTGACCAGATCTTGTCCGTAATTATAATTGATCACGTAACTTCTGTATTTTTTAATAAAGCTGATTGATTTAAGGGCTGTTTCTTGGTTGTAAAGACAATAGTTCATCAACCATTCCAATGCCTGTTTATCAGTCATTGTTTGATTAACAAGGCCTCTGGCAGCTTCATTTCTGGCATAGTTAAGTTTGCCCCTAATGGCTAAAGCATTGAAATAATTAGCAATATAGGCCGTATCAAGTCTGGCAAGGGGAAGCAGTATTTCTTTTGCAAATTTAACCTTTCTATTGCCCGAGAATACCAGGTCGATACCATAATTGGCGCTACCTTCAGCAATGAAAGACTGTGGACTAAACAAAGGATAAAGCGAAATTTCAACCCAGCCTTTATCTTGATAAAGATTTTTTTCTAATAGCATATTGTAAACATGATGCCCCGGGTAGCTTTCATGGCTCCCCACATCAATGGCTCTTTCAATAAAAATTCGGGTATCGTTATTGATCTGGATTACACTGGTGTAATTGCCTTTATACCAGTTGTATCCGCTCCAGGGCTTATCCTTTACATATTCTATAGTGAATGTTTCAGTTTCAGGCAAACTATAATAGGCTTTAGTGCTTTTTCGTGCTTCGGCTATGGTGGTTTTAAAAATGGTATCCAGTTTATTTTCAGGAATGATGAAGCGGTTAGCAAGATTTTGGAATCTATCCTGAACACTTCCATTGCCTGGCAATAATTTGTTTAGAGAGTCGAGTAAAAGTTTGTAATGTTTTTCAGGATAAACAGGGGCAGAAATACCGAACAGCTCTTTAGATTCTTCATCAAACGTTTTAAATTCACCTGAATAGATTCGAATACGCCTATCAAACGCCAAAAGTTGCTGTGACATCCATCTGGCTCTGACCTTACTGGTATCATTTAGTTTTTCGGTCATGTTTTTCAAACTACTTCTTAGTTCTGTAACCAGGTTCAGTAGACTGTCTTTTGGAAAGATATCTGATTTAGAGATGGCTGGTTTTAGAGAATCAGGACCATAATAGGCATCTACAAAATCAGCATCATATTGGCCGATGGTCAGACCAAGGCGCACATAGTTTTCTGCAAGCGAGTTGATTTGCTGAGCCTCAGATTTCTGTTCCTTTTTAGCACAGGATAGTAAAAACAGGAGGATAAAAGGTAGTAAGACACTATAAATTTTTGGCATAAACTAAATTTATTGATGAAGGAGTGTTTTCCTGTATGCAAATTAGTAAAATTCTCGACCCTTATTAAAACGACTCTCCTAAACTTAAATAAAACCCACTTTGTCTTTTTTCTCCCGGATTCTTTTCTCCAATTCCGTAATCCATCCGAATACTCAAGCCCTTTTCAATATCAAAGAAGTATCGAAATCCACCACCCAAGTTGGGTTTAAAATCTTTCAGACTAAAATCTCTACGTGTAAAAACTGTTCCTGTACCAGCAAAGCCTACAATTCCAAAGCGTGGGTGGAATCTCAAACGGATTTCAGATTGCAAGGCCAATAAATTTTCATCACGGTAACGTCCTAAATAATAACCTCTCATCATTTCATCACCTCCAAGCTGTGGCAACAAATAAAAAGGAGTATTTTCACCACTCAATGAT
>CAMDQV010000069.1 GCA_945906015.1 Pedobacter schmidteae
ATAACTGGGAAATGGATACCAGCGCGATAAAAAAATAAAAGATCATTCAAACATTATTCCTTTAAGCTTTATTTAAAGCTATATACTATGAACAAATCAACTAGAAGAAAATTTTTAAGTACAGCCGCTGCACTTACAGCCGGCACAGCTGCAACCGCCATGACAATAGCTCCAGCATCTAAAAAATATGGCATCGCCCATCAGGTATATTTCTGGCTTAAAAGAGCTGGATCAGAAGAAGACCGACAGCAACTAATCAAGGGGATCAAAACATTAAAGAATATTGAAACTGTTCGTGAGATACACATAGGCATTGTTGCAAACACAGAAAAGAGAAGTGTGATAGACAGCAGCTGGGCAGTTTCAGAGCTTTTGTACTTTGATAATGTTGAAGGGCAGGCAGTATACCAAACGCATGCTATCCACCAAGAATTTGCAAAGAACTACAGTCATCTTTGGGATAAGGTAGTGGTTTATGATTCTGCTTTGATCTAAAAAATTATAGGCAGATACAGCTGTATCAAAATCATTGCCTAACAAAAAGCTCCAAACAAAATGTTTGGAGCTTTTTTTATAAAAAAAATTGAATCATGATTAAAAATTAATCATCCATTTTTTTCTTTTCAAGTTTTAAAAATGCACTCCTTCTTGGTGCAGGCATTTCTGAATCATCACCTTTAAGGCCTTTCCAAAGAACTTCGTTAAATAAACGATCATCATTTTTATCAACTTCAGCGAAATTAAAACCATCCGATATTTTTGACCATTTAGAAACAGTTTTATTTGTTTCATTTAAGTCTACGTTTGAAGGAATAGATTTAAAAGGGCTATTATCGGGTATATTGGTAAAACTCCTGAACATTGGCATTGCAGCAGCATCATATTGAGTCATGGGAGGCAATCCTAGAATCAGCTCCATTGTTCTAAGCATCCCTGAAGTTGAATACATAGTATTATCAAGGTATTTTCGTTTGGTATAAGGGCTTATTACAAAAGCAATAGAACGATGAGCATCCACATGATCAGGACCGTTCTGAGCATCATCTTCCAATATAAAAATGGCCGACTGAGCCCAAATAGAACTGTTACTGATATGCTCAATTAATTTTCCAACAGCTTCATCATTATCTGCCACACAAGCATAAGGTGTTGGCTTACCTATTCCCAAACCCTGAGTATGATCTGAACCTAAGCGTATCGTACTCAATTGAGGCACCGCATTTTTGGCAATAAGGCCATCAAAATCAGTTTTCCATTGTTCAAAACGATCAACATCTTTTACTTTTTGGTTGTAATAACCAGTAAATGTTGGGCTAACATGTTCAGCATCTAGAACCGGGATATTTCCTTGTGAACTATCAGCAAAAACGCCATAGGTTCTGAAAGAAACCCCATTTCTTTTACACAAATCCCAAATAAATCCATCCTTATTATTGGCCACTGTACGTCGACCTAAACCATCATTTTGTCCGCCTCGGCGACCATAAGAAGTAGGCCAGGTTTTTTCAAGAAAATCAGTTGCATAGGCTCCCATTGACCAGTTATGGCCATCTGCGCTAACCTCGGCATCTACATAAAAGTTATCCAATAGCACAAATTCTTTTGCTAGTTTATGTTGATTTGGAGTATATTTTTGGCCAAAAAGGGTAAGCGTTGAATCGCCATTGCCTTCTTTAATATCTCCGAAAACCTGATCATAAGTACGATTCTCTTTGATCACATAAAATACATATTTAATGGGCGAAGGATCACCAACTTTCTTTGGAATTGGATTTCCCATTTCGCCATCCGTGACCAACTCCTTATCTTTTTTATAGGGTGTATTTTTATAAACACTTTTTGAGTAAACTTCTAAATCAGAAACTGAAGGAACATCAATAATACTCATTGAACCCTTCATCAAACTACCTATGTATTGCAATCGGCTATTAGCCTGGGGCAATTCACCTTTATTAGATTCAGATTTAACATCTTTACGGACAGGCTGCGGGCCAAGAGGGTTTGCAAAAGACGAAAATCCCTTTCCATTACTCACAAAAATCTTATTTTTTAGTACCCGAACATTGGTTGGATACCAACCCACCGGAATAAAACCTTTAGAAACACTTTTGCCCTTCAAGCCTACATTGAATACTGCCAGACAGTTATTGTCGGCATTCGCTATGTAAAGCGTTTTTTCATCAGTTGAAAGTGCCAATCCATTGGTTGTTGAACCAATAGGTGAATTAGGATATATTGCCGCATCAAGCACTTCTGTTACTTTTTGAGTATTTACATCAATTACAGAGACACTATTATCTTGTGAGTTTGCAACATATAATGTTTTGCCATCGCGGGTTAAGATCAGCTCATTCGGGTTAAAAGACACATCAATATGCTTGGTAATTTTACGAAGTTTGGTGTCAAATAAAGCCACCTTCTTGCCTCCCCATAAAGAAATATAAAGCATATTCCCATCAGGTGATAATACGCAGGTATAACCTTCAAAACCAATATTTTGCTTATGAAGTATTGTATTGCCGTTTAAGTCAACAACATAAAGCGTATTGTTTTCTTTAGTCACAACATATAGTACGTTTGCCTTATCATCAATTTCGATCCCTACGGGTGAGATCTTCTCAGGCCATGGTTTACCTAGCTTAATGGTATCCCTGATTTGCAATTTGGAACCAACTATTTCATATTTAAGGATCCAGTTATCATTTCCACCAGAAGCATATAAAAATTTATCATCAGCACTGAATTTTAAGCCATAAAAAGACTTGGGTATTTCAACCTTGTCTAATACCGTTTCAGATTTAGGATCGATTAATTGTATGGTCTGGGTACTTTGCCCGTTATTACTAACTGCCATTAATTTCTCTGAACGGGAAACGGCAATATTCAATGGAAGATCGCCAAGTTCAAAAGACCTGCCTGCCGGAGATAATGACCAGCCATTGGGCAATTGTATTGTTTTTGCCTCAAGTTTAGAAGCTAAATTCTGTGCATTTACAGTAAAGGCCAGAAACAGAAATCCGAATACCAATATTCTTTTCATAGTGATGATTTTAAAATGATGAATTTACTATTTTTCCCACCAAACTTTAATAGTACTCTTGTCTCCTCCCATTGAGGTAACCGCCAGCTGTAAATTTGAAGGGTTCAATGATTGAAGATAGGTAGGGTAAGGAACACGTGAAGGGAATATATTCTCGGCCGGTATACCGGTTCCTCTTGGCAATACAGGATATCCTGTTCTGCGTTTTTCAAACCAAGATTGATAATCCACAAAGAAGAAAGCATAGTATTTCTGTAACATAATTTGTTCCAGCTGCTGAGCTGCAGTACCGGTAGCATTGTACGCCACACCCGCCGTACTCAAAAATCCAGCTGGCATAGTTGCACCCCATTGAACCATAGAACCCACTATACCTGCATCATAATGTGCCTTGGCTGTTCTTCCTGTATTATAGCCCTTTAAAGCTAATTCAGCATTTATAAACTCAACTTCTGAGTAAGTCATCATCACACCAAGCAGCGGTGATGTTTTTAATACATCAGGATAACTTGAATTACGGCCTACGATATATTCTAAACTCGTTGGATAACCACTTTCAATGCCCTGATAAACACTTTGTCCGTTCACTGTAACAGGAATTGCCCAAATTGCTCTTCTTGGGTCGTTTACCATGTTCATGTGATTAAGAAAGAACTTAGTGAAATAAGTTCCCTCTCGCCAGTCTAAAGTACGAGCCTGGTAGTAGGGATTGAAATAAGGAAAAGTTCCCGGATATCTGAAAATTGCATCATCTGCATTGGCAGCAAACACCGGATTTGCAGCAGGGTTGGCTAAAATTGAGTTTATTTGCTGGCTAACATTAATTTCACCCTCACGTTTTGAAATTCTTAATAATAATCTTAATCGAAGCGAGTTTGCAAATTTTTTCCAGCGCTGTATACCAACATTCTTACCGCCTGTTAATGCATTGGCATTATAAACCATATCACCACCGTAGGTAAGTGCCTTGGTATCATCAAACAGCGTATTGGCAGTTTCCAGATCTTTTAAAATCTGAATATAAATATCCTTTTGCTTATCAAATGCCGGCGAAAAATTTCCTTCCTGGGCTTTAATTGCCTGTGAATAAGGAATATCACCATATAAATCAGTTAAGATTGAATACGCCCAGCTTTTATAAACCAAGGCAATTGCCTTATAATTATTTTCCTTAAGATTATCAGCAATAGAATAAATATCATCAACATCTGTTAATCGCTCGTAAAAACCTGACCAAACTGCCTGTCCTGGCTGTACCACATAACGATGTAACCCTTGCCCACTTGTACTTGCTCTTGGAGCATCAACCTGCATTAATTCATGAGTAAAATTCCGCGCAGCTGTAATAGTATTATTTACAATTCTGTATTGCATTTGCCCAAGTAAAACACCTGGAGTAACATCTTTTGGACGATTTGGATCTGTATTTAAGCTCTCAAATTTATCGGTACAAGAGATGAGTGATGACATCAATATTCCTGTGAAGAGAACAATGTTTAATGAAAGTTTCATGATTTAATAAATTATTAAATTGAATTTATTTGTGATTAAAATTTAAAGGTCAGGTTTGTTCCAACCGTGCGATTTGACGGAAACTGAGTTAGCTCTACTCCTGGTGTTAGTGTACCATTGTTCAAGTTACCACCCTCAGGATCGAATCCCGGAAATTTGGTAAAGTTGAATAAGTCTCTTCCCCAAATAGCAATACTCGTTTTTTGAACACCTATTTTTTTAAGTAATTGAGAAGGCAATGCAAATTCAAGACGTACTTCTCTTATTTTGATAAAAGACGCATCGAAAATATTGGTTTCAGCATTACTTATCTGGTAATAGTTATCATAATAAGCACTTGCTTCAGCAACTTTGGTATTTTTACTATATGATTCATCTGCCAATTTAACTACTCCCTGACCAACAATACCGTTATCTCTTCCTGGTAGAGTAACCATTGTTTTTCCAAGAGTATTATTTTTATGACTCGTTTGAGAATACATTTCCCCGCCGTACTGTCCATCCATTAAAATACTCAGATTCATATTCTTATACCTGAGTTCATTCATTAAGCTACCTTTCCAATCGGCAAAGGCATTACCCATTTTACGTGCAACCTGATCGAGTGGGGCCGGCAAACCATTGGCAGAATTGTAAATGATCTGACCATCAGGTGATCTTTGAAATCCTCTTCCATACATATCACCCATCAAACCACCCACACGGGCCTCTATCAAAACATTTGTATTATGCTGATAAATAATTTGATTGGTAATTCCTTCAGTAAGTTTTTTCACATAGCTTCTATTTCTACTCCAAAGCAAAGTAGTATTCCAGTTAAATTTATTGTTTGAGATTGGCTTACCTGACAATTTCAATTCCCAACCCTTGCTATTGATTAATCCAGCATTGATCAGAGCAGTTGAAAATCCAGAAACAGGATCTAAAGGAATTGAAAGGATTTGATTCCGGCTGTTATTATTATAATATGCCACATCAAAACCAAGTCTATTTTTAAATAAGCGCAGATCTAAACCAAATTCATAGCTTTCGGTTATTTCAGGTTTTAATTCTGCATTAAAAAGCTGCGAAGGATTTGTGAAACTATTCCCGTATATCCGGTCATAATATCTAGCTGTCTGGTAAGGTCTGGTATCATTACCAACCTGTGCCCAAGAAGCTCTTGCTTTTGCAAAAGATATAGAAGCTGGTAAATTAAAGATCTCATCCAGAATAAAACTCGAACTCAATGATGGGTAGAAAAATGAATTATTTTTAAATGGTAGTGTACTCGACCAATCATTCCTTCCAGTAACATCTAAAAATATTTTTTCATCAAATGCTACCTGTGCAGATCCATAAACACTTTGAATAGATTTACTGGTTTTTAATGGATCAGCAACTGCCTGATCTAAACTGTTTGATATCTGATAAATTCCTGGCTGCGATAGTTGATCAGCATACATGCCTGCAAAATCATAGTTTTGATTCATAGAATTTGCACCAGCAGAAGCATTAAAATTTATTTTAGATGAAATTTTGTCTTTAAAGGTTAATAGAACATCAGTATTTGACTCATAGCTAAATACATTCTGCTCGCGATACATCCCTCTTGGATACCTGGTCATACTAAACGGACGCTGCTGAGCACGAAACTCATTTGCCATATCAATACCCGACCTAAGCATGAGATCAAACTTTTTAGATATTTCATAATTTGCAGATACCGAGCCAATCAGTCCATTTTTATTCATTGTATTCAGCATTTCATACATAGCCAAGTATGGATTATCCGGACCCGGATTGAATGAGTTTTTTTGAACTACGTTTTCTAATCCAGGCTGCCAATAGGGCTTATACCATGAAGCTTGCTGGTTTGAAGCAGGGCCAATGATTAAAAAATACATGAGTGATTGATTATTGTATCCCGCCATTGGAAGATTATCACTTTTCTTATTCGTATAATTTGCTCTTCCACTGATCTTAAGCTTTGGAGAAAGTTGCTGATTAACAGAAAGTGCGGCATTTAGCCTTTCGAAACCCGTATTTGGAATAATCCATTTATTTTTCATTTGGGTTATGGATATTCGAGCAGAGCCTTTATCATTTCCACCATCAAGCGCCAAACTGTTAGAAATGGTTTGACCGGTTTGAAAGAAATCAGATATGTAGTTTTTATTGGCTAACCAAGGAGTTTTTTGAGTGGGTTTGTTCCCAACTGTATTTGGATCATATTGGTAATAGCTTTGTCCGGCAAACTTAGGACCCCAAGCACGACCTGCAGCTACTGTCGTACTTGTATTAATTCCATCCGGACTATCCAAATAAGAGTAATAAGCACTTGTTCTGCCTTCACCATATTCAAACTGATAATCAGGCCAGCGATTAACCTGCTCTATGTTAAAGTTGGAATTAAAAGTTACTCCCAATCCATTGCCTTTGCGCTCACCACTCTTTGTTGTTATGATCATTACACCACCAGCTGCACGACTACCATATAAAGCTGTTGCACCCGGTCCTTTAAGTACAGTTACAGATTCTATATCATCAGGATTGATATCTGAAACTCCTGAACCATAATCAACCGGGCTGTCCTGAGAGAGATGGGAATTAAACCCTGTTCCAGTTATCTTACTACTGATTGGAACACCATCAACTACTATCAAAGCCTGGTTATTATCAAGATTTAAAGAAGACTCACCTCTTAAGGTTATACGGGAGGAACCCATTGGCCCGGCACCTGTACCCTGAATATTTAAACCTGCAACCTTTCCGGAAAGTGAATTTATCCAGTTATTTGTTTTTGCATCTACAACAGCTTTAGCGTTGATAGTTTGAGCGGCAAAACCGAGTGATTTTTCTTCTCTTTTTATTCCAAGAGCAGTTACAACAATTTCATTCAAAAATTTATTATCTTCTGCAAGAATAACCTCATAGGTTTTTCTGCTATCAATCTGAATCTCAAGGGTAGTATATCCGATTGATGAAAAAACAAGAAAGCCCTGACTAGCAGCTGCACCTATTTTAAATTCACCATTCACATCAGTAGTTACTCCAATAGTAGTTCCTTTAACACGAACACTAACACCCGGGATCGGTTCATTTTTTGAATCTTTTACTTTTCCTGAAACTGAACTCTGGGCAAAAGTTTCAATAGGAAAAGAAAAGGGACTAATAAGAAGTAGAAGAAAACCTTTAAAAATTAGTTGTAAAAATTGTCGTTTCATTGAAAGGATTTTTAAGTGAGATTTTTAATGCTCAAAAGTGCCTTTCAGATATTAACAAAAAAGTATACCTATATTTTTTTTAGATTATAAAAAAGAGAATTTAATAATCCAGTTGAGGAAGACTTTACAGAAACAAGTCATTATTTTAAACTTAAGTTAACTTTTTATTAATCATAGTTAATAAAAAGCTGGTTTATAAGCCTTTAGTTAATAGATAGATTGTTAATAAACGGGATTTTAGAGATTAGGAAATTGTTAACAGATGCCCGCCAAAAAATTACTGTACCAGTGGCCTGATTCTTTGATAATCCTTTTTTGGTTTTCATAATTTACATGAACCAGGCCAAAACGGGGCCTGTAGCCCTCTGCCCATTCAAAGTTATCTGTAAAACTCCAAACAAAATATCCTTGCACATTTACACCTTCCGACTTTGCTTTCAGCAGTTCTGCAATATTGGATTGCAGGTAATTTTTACGTTGATGATCATTTACTTTTCCATCGGATACTGTATCAGGAAATGCGGCTCCATTTTCTGTGACGTACATTTTTTTGAAGTTGTATTTCGAAAAATGATGAAGCATTTCATGCATGGCCTGAGGGTATACTTCCCATTCCATCTCTGTTACTTCTTTCACTCTTTTTTTTGCACTCACCAATGATGAATTTATATAAGGTGTGAAGTAAGAATGCTTAACAACTTCGCGGGTATAATTCTGTACCCCTATAAAATCAGGTTCCGCCTGTAATGCTTTCTCATCATCCTGGTGCATATACTTTTCGATTCTTTTTAAGAAAGGTAGACTTTCAAGCGGATAACCAAGCCCGCAAAGCGGTTCAACAAACAGTCGGTTAACCAGGGCATCTACTTTATCTACCGCCTTGATATCCTTTTCACTGCTTGTATGCGGATGTATCGCTGAGCACGAAAAAGTAGTTCCAACCTCCAGATCGCTCCGTAGTTGTTTTGCAAGTGTAATACCTGCAGCCTGCGAAAGTGCTGAGTGATGGATTGCCGGAATAAAATTATCCATACCCC
>CAMDQV010000070.1 GCA_945906015.1 Pedobacter schmidteae
AAAAAGGATCCAAAAAAATATAATGTTTTGGATCACAATAAAGCAAACAAGCTTTATTTAAAATAAAAAATATGTTACACGACCCAAGCCGCATCTATATTTTTGACACCACCCTAAGGGATGGAGAACAGGTACCCGGATGTCAGCTATCAACAGTAGAGAAAATCGAAATTGGCAAGGCACTAGAAAATCTGGGCGTTGATGTTATTGAAGCGGGATTCCCTATTTCAAGTCCCGGTGATTTTCAAAGTGTGCTGGAGCTTTCAAAAGCCGTGCGTGAACCTGTGATCTGTGCATTAACACGAGCTAATAAAGGCGATATTGATTGTGCTGCAGAAGCATTGAAATTTGCAAAAAGACCACGTATACATACTGGAATAGGTGCATCCGATAATCATATAAAATACAAGTTCAATAGTACCCGTGAAGCAATACTTGAACGCGCGGTTGATTCGGTAAAATATGCCAAGAGTTTTGTTGAAGATATTGAGTTCTATGCAGAAGATGCAGGAAGAGCCGACAATGAATTTCTGGCAAAAATGGTGGAAGCGGTGATCGCAGCAGGTGCTACAGTTGTCAATATCCCTGATACTAATGGCTATTGCCTGCCCGAACAATACGGCGAAAAGATTCGTTTTCTGAAAGAAAATGTTAAAAATATCGATCAAGCTATTATTTCGGTGCATTGCCATAATGACCTAGGCTTGGCTACTGCAAACAGTATTGCTGGCATTCAAAATGGCGCGCGTCAGGTTGAATGTACTATTAATGGTATAGGGGAGCGTGCAGGAAATACTGCATTAGAAGAAATTGTAATGATCCTTAAAACTCATCATAGCCTCAACTTTACTCACAAAGTAAACAGTAAGCATTTATATGAGTTGAGTGGAATGGTTAGCCGAATGATGCGTATGCCAGTTCAACCCAATAAGGCAATCGTAGGTAAAAATGCATTTGCTCATAGTTCGGGAATTCATCAAGACGGTGTGTTAAAACATAGAGAAACCTATGAGATCATTAATCCTGAAGATGTTGGGATTGACCAGTCAGAAATTATATTAACTGCCAGAAGTGGCCGTCATGCGTTAAATCATCATCTGGAACGTCTGGGCTATACTATTGCCCGTATTGACCTGGATCAGGTTTACGAACGATTTCTTACACTGGCAGATGGCAAAAAAGAGATCAAAGATGATGATATCCTGTTCCTGATGGGACATGAGACTGAGAATAATTATAAAAATGGTCTTGCCATCAAAGGTTTGAAGGTTGCATGTGGCGATCAGGCTAGTCCGACGGCCACCATAGTATTAAATTATAAAGGAAAAGATAACGAAGCAACGGCAACAGGAAACGGACCGGTTGATGCTACGATCAAAGCAATTGAAAAGATCATTGGCAAAAGCTTCAACATAAAAGAATTCAATATTCATGCAATCCATAGCGGAAGCGATGATGTCAGTAAGGTAGATATGCGCGTAACTGATAAAGGGAAATCATATAAAGGTTACGGTTTTAGCACCGACATCGTCAGAGCATCGGCAAATGCCTATCTGGATGCGCTGAATAAGTTTGTTTAGGATGTTATAAGTTTTAAGTAATAAGTTATAAGTTGTAAGTAATAAGTTTTAAGTAATACGTAATAAGTGAATTAAGGGTATTGGATTATAATTGGCAAAACCCATTAATATCTAACTACTAACTAAGTACCGAGAAGTACTAAGATCTAAATACTAATAAAAAAAAATATGAGCAAAACATTGTTTGACAAGGTGTGGGATACTCACGTAGTTCGTAAGATTGAAGGCGGACCGGACGTATTATTTATAGATAGACACCTCATCCACGAGGTTACAAGCCCTGTAGCATTCCTCGGACTAAAAAGCAGAGGAATAAAAGTTTTATACCCAAAGCGTACTTTCGCAACAGCCGACCATAATACTCCAACCATTAACCAGCATTTACCGGTTCAGGATCCACTTTCTGCGAACCAGTTAAAAGCTTTGGAATCAAATTCTAATGAATATGGTATCAGCTACTGGGGCTTAGGACATCAAAAAAATGGCATCGTTCATGTTGTTGGGCCAGAATACGGCATTACACAGCCAGGGGCTACAATTGTTTGTGGTGATTCACATACATCAACCCATGGTGCTTTTGGTGCCATCGCTTTTGGTATTGGTACATCTGAAGTTGAAATGGTACTTGCTACTCAATGTATCATGCAAGAGAAACCAAAGAAAATGAGGATAAATATCAATGGACAACTGGGAAAAGGTGTCACCCCTAAAGATGTAGCCTTATTTATCATATCTCAGCTTTCCACTTCAGGAGCAACCGGATATTTTGTGGAATATGCAGGTGAAATATTTGAAAATATGACGATGGAAGGTCGTATGACTGTTTGTAATCTGAGTATAGAAATGGGTGCAAGAGGTGGGATGATTGCACCTGATCAAACAACCTTTGATTATGTAAAGGGCCGTGAATTTAGTCCGAAAGGCGAATCGTGGAATAAAGCCCTTGCTTATTACCAATCGTTAAAATCAGATTCAGATGCGATTTTCGATATTGAATACTCTTATGATGGTGCTTCTATTGAACCTATGATCACTTACGGAACCAATCCGGGAATGGGCATGGGAATTTCACATTCCATTCCAAACGCGAATGATGTGGAAGGTGGAGCCGCATCGTATGCTAAATCACTGAATTACATGGGTTTCAATGAAGGGGAATCCATGATGGGTAAGCCAGTAGATTATGTATTCATTGGAAGCTGCACTAATGGTCGTATTGAAGATTTTAGGGCTTTCACATCAATCGTGAAGGGCAAGAAAAAAGCAGACCATGTTACTGCATGGCTTGTACCAGGGTCTCATATTGTTGAAGCTCAAATTAAAGAGGAAGGATTACTCGATATTTTAAATGAAGCCGGATTTACCTTGCGTCAGCCTGGTTGTTCAGCATGCCTTGCCATGAATGATGATAAGATACCAGCTGGAAAATATGCTGTAAGTACATCAAACAGAAACTTTGAAGGCCGTCAGGGTCCGGGCTCAAGAACAATGCTTGCTAGTCCGCTGGTTGCTGCTGCTGCAGCCATTACCGGTGTTGTTACTGATCCAAGAACTCTTATTTAATAACAAGCGATCATTCGCAAAAAGAAAATAAAATGGCTTACGATAAATTCAATATATTAAAAAGTACCGCAGTTCCTCTTGCAATTGAGAATGTTGATACTGATCAAATCATACCAGCACGCTTTTTAAAAGCTACTGAACGTGTGGGATTTGGGGATAATCTATTCCGCGACTGGAGGTATAATCCAGACCATACACCCAAATCAGATTTCGTACTTAATAACTCATTGTACAGTGGGAAAATTCTTGTCGGTGGCAAGAATTTTGGTTCTGGATCATCAAGAGAGCACGCAGCATGGGCTGTATATGACTATGGTTTTAGATGTGTAGTATCAAGTTTTTTCGCCGATATCTTTAAAAATAACTGTCTGAACATTGGAGTTTTACCTGTTCAGGTAAGTGCGGATTTTGCAGAAAAAATCTTTCGTGCAATTGAAGCCGATCCTAAAACTGAGATTGAAGTTAATCTTCCAGAACAGCATATCTGTATACTATCCACAGGCCAAAAAGAAACATTTGACATAAGCTCTTACAAAAAAGATAATATGGTCAATGGCTTTGATGATATAGATTACCTACAAAACATTAAAACTGAAATAGAAGAATTTGCTTCACAACTTCCTTTATAATATTAAGAATATCCAAATGGAAAAAAGGAAATTAGAAATAATGGATACTACACTCCGCGATGGTGAACAAACATCTGGGGTATCCTTTTCTATATCAGAAAAACTAACCATCACTCAACTGCTGATTGAAGAACTCAAAGTTGACAGGGTTGAGATTGCCTCGGCAAGGGTTTCAGACGGAGAATATGCATCTGTTAAAACTATTATGGACTGGGCCAACTTACATGGCTATACAAACAGAATAGAAGTGCTTTCATTTGTTGACCAGGGAGTATCTGTTGAATGGATGGCTAATGCTGGAGTTAAAGTTCAGAATTTATTAACTAAAGGTTCTTTAAACCATCTCAAACACCAGCTCAAAAAAACTCCTGAACAACATTTTTCAGAAATTAAGGATATCATACAATTGGCACAAAGCCATGGCATTTCAAGCAATGTATACCTTGAAGACTGGAGTAATGGCATGCGCAATTCACCGGAGTATGTGTATCAATATCTTGATTTTTTATCTACACAGCCCGTAAAAAGAATATTGTTGCCTGATACCTTGGGAGTATTGACTCCTCATGAAACTTATAAATACATTTCTGAGATAAAATCACGCTATCCAGGTATCCATTTTGATTTTCATGCTCATAATGATTACGACCTGGCAAATGCAAACATTTTAGAAGCGATCAGAGCAGGTGCCGACGGATTGCATTTAACGGTAAACGGCATGGGCGAAAGAGCAGGGAATGCCTCTATTGCAAGTGCGGTAGCTACCATTAACGATTTTATGCCTGAAGTAGAGATTAATATCAATGAAGAAGCCA
Source organism: Pedobacter schmidteae (assembly GCA_945906015.1). Classification (GTDB taxonomy): domain Bacteria; phylum Bacteroidota; class Bacteroidia; order Sphingobacteriales; family Sphingobacteriaceae; genus Daejeonella; species Daejeonella schmidteae_A. The sequence goes on from CAMDQV010000070.1 coordinate 4,588, forward strand.
TCTACACGGTGAGTAAACTGGTTGAGACTTTTTCTGGTATCCGAATCCCGTCAAACAAGCCAATTGTTGGAGAGAATGTATTTACTCAAACAGCAGGCATTCATGCCGATGGGGATAGTAAAAATAACTTGTATTTCAATGACCTACTGCCAGAGAGGTTTGGCAGAAGGCGCACCTATGCCCTTGGTAAAACATCAGGAAAGGCTAATATTGAAAAAAACCTTCAGGAACTAGGGCTTAAGCTCAGTGATGAGGATCTAAAAAAGGTAACTCAGCGTGTTATTGAGCTGGGAGACATGAAAGAGACTGTAACGAAAGAAGATCTGCCATATATCATTTCTGATGTATTGAATAGCACGTCAACTGTCGACAAAGTTGTGGTAGAATCGTATGTATTAACTCATTCAAAAGGATTAAGGCCTTCTGCAACAATTTCAGTTAGAATTGACGGTGAACTTTTTGAGGAGAATGCTCAGGGCGACGGACAGTTTGATGCATTTATGAAAGCACTTTCTAAAGTATATGCTAAAAAACAGTTATCCCTGCCAAAATTAATTGATTATACGGTTAGAATTGCACCAGGAAGTAATTCAGATGCACTATGCGAAACAATTATTACCTGGGAAACCCCAAATAAGAAATTTATAACTAGAGGCTTGGATTCAGATCAAACTGTTTGTGCGATAAAATCGACACAGAAAATGCTTAATATTATTTAAAAATAGTTGTCAGTTAGCTGTTGTCAGTTATCAGACAAACGACTACTGAAAACAGATTTAGAATATTGAAAAAGGATCAAGGAGTAAGGATCAAAGAGTAAGGAAAAAAATAGGAGTAAACTATAAAATTTGATTAAGAATTTAACCAAAAACAACCAAATTTAAAGAATAACATCTTTTTAAAAAGAATTCTAGATGTCGCATAACCTACAACAGATAACAGATAACAGATAACTGATAACAGATAACAGATAACAGATAACAGATAACTTATAAAAAAATGAAACTAAATATCGCCCTTTTAGCAGGAGATGGAATTGGTCCTGAAGTAATTGATCAGGCTGTTAAAGTATGTAATGCCATTGCTGTAAAATTTAGTCATGAAATTAACTGGACTTCTGCATTAACAGGGGCCTGTGCCATAGATGCTTGTGGCGAGCCCTATCCTGACTCAACACATGAAGTTTGTATGGCGGCTGATGCAATTCTATTTGGAGCTATTGGAGATCCTAAATACGATAATGATCCAAAAGCACCGGTTCGCCCGGAGCAGGGTCTTCTAAAAATGCGCAAAAAACTGAGATTATTTGCAAATGTTCGCCCTACTTTTACTTTTCCTTCCTTGATAGATAACTCTCCATTAAAAAGAGAACGTATTGAAGGAACTGATTTAATTATCCTGCGTGAATTGACAGGAGGTATTTATTTTGGCGAACGCGGAAGGAAAGACAATGGAAATACTGCTTTTGATACCTGTACCTATACACGCGATGAAATAACCCGTTTAGCAAAATTAGGTTTCGAGATGGCAATGAACAGAAGTAAAAGACTTTGCTGTGTAGATAAAGCCAATGTTCTTGAAAGTTCACGTTTATGGCGGGAAACAGTCCAAGACATGGAAAAAGATTATCCTGAAGTGACCGTTAGCTACGAATTTGTGGATGCTGTAGCCATGCGACTTGTTCAATGGCCAAGCACCTATGATGTAATGATCACTGAAAATCTGTTTGGAGATATCTTAACGGATGAGGCTTCAGTTATTTCAGGCTCAATGGGATTAATGCCTTCTGCATCGATCGGGCTTCACACCTCCTTATTTGAGCCAATACACGGTTCTTACCCTCAAGCTGCAGGTAAAGACATTGCCAATCCTTTGGCAACTGTTCTTTCGGCAGCCATGATGTTTGAAGATGCTTTTGGATTAAAAGAAGAAGCCGAACTTATTCGCGAAGTAGTAAACAAATCTTTAGCTGAAGGTATTGTTACAGAAGATATTGCCGGAAAGAACAAAGCTTATAAAACCACTGAGGTTGGCAACTGGCTGGCAAAAAATATTTAAATCATTAAGGCTGGCAAAAGTTTAAAAGCTCTGTCAGCCTTAAAATTCCAGGTAGTTTTTAATTATTACCTGAACTTTTTGCCCTTTAATATATGTTCCAGGGTTAGGATTCACTGCGATTACCTGAATTCCATTTCTTTCTAGAAGCAAGTCTTCATAGAAACCCTTAAAAAAAATATCCCGAATCAAATATCCTTTGCTACTCCAGCTACTTTTAAGCTGTACCCATTCAGGATAGATCATAACTCGTTCCTTAATGGTTTTTATACCCATTTGTCTGGCTTCATCAACTGTTAAAACAAAAGCATTGCCGAGTAATCTACCCGTGTAACTATGAGCGGGCTCTGAATATAATACATCAGGCTTACCTGATTCAATAAGTTTTCCGTCCTTTAAAATGACCATTTGATTTGCTAATGTTAATCCATCAATTGGATCATGCGAAACAATAATGATCGTGATTCCCAACTCATCAGATAATCTTCTTAAATCTGAGCGAAACTGAGTTTTTAATACTGCATCAAGCTGACTGAAAGGTTCATCAAGAAGTAAAACTTCAGGCTCGGTAATAATTGCTCTTGCTAAAGCCACCCGTTGCTGCTCGCCACCACTCAAGTCAACAATTTTTTTAGTTGCCAAATGATCAATCCGGAGAAATTCCATCATTTTCTTTGCTTTTTGCTTTTTGGCCTGCAAATCTTCATTAGAAAGCATACTTTCTATATTTTCATACACCTTGGCAAAAAGATTTAGATTAAAATCTTGGCTAAGCATTTTCATAGAATCATGGCCAGGTATCAATTTTTCATGTGGCCCATTCAGATGTTCACCTTTAAAAAAAACTTCGCCTGAATCAGGCGCCAGCAAACCATACATAAGTTTCAAAAGCGTACTTTTTCCGCTTCCGCTTTCGCCAACAATGGCTACAAAATCACCCTTATTAATGCTTAGGCTGACTGAACTTACCCCTGCAGACAAATCTTCAGAATAGTGTTTACTAACGTTTTTTAGAGAAATAAAAGGCTGTGACATGATTTCAAATATACTAAAAAACCCCGCCTGCTGAATTTAAAAGGATACCTGGCTACCGGTTTGACCTGATAGCTGATCATCAAAGATCGATACTATCGATCTGTTTTAGGCTTAAGAAGTTTGAAAGACTGTTTGTAAACCAGAAAAGAGGAATTTGAAAATTCTATTTTTCTGGTTCCTGCTGGTCTTCCCAAATCCATATAAGGTTCGAATCGAAAGTCAAGATAAAGATTTGGAATAAGTTGCTTCTGATAAGAATAACGAAGCATAATTAATTTTCTGTTCTTTTCTGTATAACCAGGGTAATTAATATGCTGAGATACGCTTTGATATAAAGGCATTCCGTTTGAAGAAATAAATGACATTCCATTCCAGTAAGTTCCCATCAGTGAACCATAATGCGTATCAATTCCAGTATTGAGATACCATCCGCGTCCTTTAGAAAAAGCCTGTACATCTGTGAATGAAAAATCATTGAAGCCCATCAAATAGTTTTCAGTTCTTATAGCATTCACAATCCCTGATAAGGGAATCTTTAATTTAAAACCCAAAGCGGTATTAACCAGTGTTTGTAAAGGCTTAGGATCAATATCAATCTGTCCTCCCTGATGAAAAACTGTTAATTGAACAGGAATAGAAAGATCGATCTTTGAACTCTTCATGATTTTGAAATCTGCTGAAAATCCACCCAGAACCTGCTCCTGCACAGGAGAGGGCTTGTAAATCATCCGTTTCCAATTGATAAATGCATCTAGGAACAACGAAGTGTTTTTAAGTATAAACTGTGTGCCATATTCTACAGGTTCAGTGATTCTTTTTTCAAAATCAAATAGCGGCTCAGCCATACGGTGATGGATATTACCTTCTAAAACACCATTAATCAGGGTGGTATTTCCATTTTGGTATTTAACACTGAAAAGCGGAAGAGTTCTGTGAAAACCTTCATTCCCAAAATCTTTTTGTAAGTGTACTCCAGCTATTACTACAAGTCTGGGATGAGCATAATAAACCAGCTGGGGCTCCAACTGCGTTCCGAAAAGAGTATAACCATCTTGGATTT
>CAMDQV010000071.1 GCA_945906015.1 Pedobacter schmidteae
GCTGCATTGATTACCTATAAAGGCATTCAGATTCCTGTAAAACTTATTCAAACCAGAGCAGGAATCAGCCCGGAAGAAGTATTGAATAACTCTATTCAGAATCTGGAATATGCTTTTGCCAGTGCAATAAAAAAAGTGACCACCGGTGGGTCTGTTCGAATTGGTTTTACTGAAGGGCATGGAGAGCTGAATGACCTGCAGCTTAGTGATGCAATGAAGTCATTGGGTGATTCTTACGAAGTTGGGCGAGTAAATCTGGCCACTATTCCTTTTAAAGGGCTTAATCGATTAAAGGTGCTGATTATTGCCAAGCCCGAAAAGCCCTTTTCTGAAGAGGATAAATATAAAATCGATTATTTTGTGATGAATGGAGGAAGCTTGATTTGGTCACTTGACCAGGTTAATGCCGAACTCGATAGTTTGCGCGGTGCCGAGGAGCAATTAGCCTTTCCTAAAAAGCTGAATCTTGATGATATTCTTTTTAAATATGGTGTCCGACTGAATTATGATCTTATTGCGGATATGAACGCGGCGCAAATTCCATTGAATGTTGGGGATGTTGGTGGGCAGTCGCAAATTCAACTTTTACCATGGTTGTTTTATCCAGTTTTTGTACCTGTTTCTACACACCCAGTGGTTAAAAACCTAGATGGGATTAAATCCGAATTTCCTGGAACGATAGATTTGATCGCTGTAAAAAATGTACGTTCAGAGGTGATTTTATCTTCTTCGCCGTATAGCCGTAAGCTGGAAGTTCCCACCATGTTATCTTTGCGAATGGTTGAACAAGAGCCAGATCCAAATTTGTTTCAAAGTACACCAATGCCTGCAGGGGTGTTATTGGAAGGAAATTTCACCTCAAACTTCAGAAACAGGCCTGTGCCACAGGGAATTGCCGAACAGCTTAATATTCCTGAAATTAGCAAGCCCGCAAAAGTGATCGTTTTTTCAGACGGTGATATTTTTAAAAATCAGATTAATACCTCAGATGGTTCACCTTATCCACTTGGCTTTGATCGCTATACACAGCAACAATATGCTAATAAAAGTTTACTCCTTAATGCGGCAGATTATTTAAGCGATGATTCAGGAATTATTGGTCTTCGAAATAAGGAAATAAAATTAAGATTACTTGACCGGGCAAAAATTAGGCAGGGAAAAACATTTTGGCAGCTCATAAATATAGGTTTGCCCATAATATTGTTAATAGTTTGCGGTATTTTTCAACATTACTACCGTATTAGAAAGTATACACGTTAAATTGTATATTTTTGACAATTACAAATTCAACTTTATAAAATTAAAGAGAGTGAATATTAGCTGATTAGGAACTACCAAAAAGCTTTACTATTATTGTTTTTCAGATATTTGAATATGAGATTTATAGTTTCAACTTCTACACTATTAAAACAGCTTCAGGCTGTAAACGGTGCCTCAAGTAGCAGCACAGTTTTGCCAATTCTTGAAAATTTCTTATTTGAAATCAAGGACGGTATGCTCACGGTTTCTGCTACTGATCTTCAGACCAGTATGACAACTTCGCTGGCTGTTGAATCAAAAGAAGATGGTAAGGTGGCTATTCCATCTAAAATTCTTCTTGAAACATTGAAAACATTGCCTGATCAGCCGATCTCATTTTCTGTAGATGATAAAACATTTGCCATAGAGATAAACGCTGGAGATGGAAAATATAAACTAAGCGGTGAAAATGGAGAAGATTTTCCAAAGATTCCAGTAGTTGATAATCCTTCTTCTGTGGCAATGCCTGCTTCTGTTTTAGCAGAAGCCATCAACAAAACCTTGTTTGCAGTTAGTGGGGATGAATTGCGCCCCGCTATGACTGGTGTTTACTGTCAGTTAAGCCCACAGCATATCACATTTGTTGCAACAGATGCGCATAAATTGGTTAGATATCGTCGTTTGGATACAAAGTCGGATGCTCCTGCCAGTTTTATTCTGCCAAAAAAGGCTTTGACCTTACTAAAGGCATCACTTCCATCTGATGATGTGAGTGTAGCAGTTGAATATAACAACACCAGTGCTTTCTTCAGATTTGGCAATATCAATTTGATCTGTCGATTGATTGATGAGCGCTACCCTGATTATGAAGCAGTAATTCCAACTAATAACCCCAATAAACTGATCATCGACAGGGCATTATTCCTAAATTGTCTTCGACGCGTCGTGATTTTTGCAAATAAAACCACCCATCAGGTGCGTTTGAAAATTACAGGTAGCGAATTGAATATATCTTCAGAAGATATTGATTTTGCAAATGAAGCGCATGAGCGCCTTTCATGCCAGTATGAAGGCGAAGACATGGAAATTGGTTTTAATGCTAAATTCCTCATTGAAATGTTGAGTAACCTCACCGGAGAGGAAGTATTGCTTGAAATGAGCAGTCCTAACCGCGCCGGATTATTAATGCCACAAACCCATGATGATGCAGAAGATGTGCTGATGCTGGTTATGCCTGTGATGCTCAATACCTATGCCTGATCCTGTTCTGTAAGCTACTAATTCAAAAATAGCCCGGCAATTTGTCGGGCAATTTTGTCTAATTGAAAATCGAATAAGATTCATTTTTTCTTTGATCTGGATTTAATTCAAATTGAAGATTAGATAAGATTTTTTTCAATCGTTAATAGATACGAGCAAAATTTTAACGGATATTTCATCATAAAAAAACAATTTAAATAGAAATATAAGGTGCTTTGTTCTTAGTTTTCTATTTTTGTGGCATAACTAGCGTAACACTTGGAACTTATACAGCAACTTCTCGATTTCATCCTTCATATAGATAAGCATTTAATAGAAATTGTGCAGAAATATCAAACCTGGACTTACCTGATCCTCTTCTTGATAATTTTTGCAGAAACCGGCTTTGTTATCACTCCATTTTTACCTGGCGATTCACTTTTATTTGCTGCAGGTGCTATAATTGCCAATCCTGACAGTGGCTTGAATATCTTTTTGATGTGTATTTTACTGATTGTGGCAGCAATTTTGGGTGATTTTGTTAATTATCATATTGGCAATTTTCTTGGTCCTCTGGCATTTAGCGGTAAGTATAAATTACTAAAAAAGGAGTACCTGAATAAAACGCAAGCATTTTATGAAAAACATGGAGGTAAGACCATTATTTATGCCCGTTTTGTCCCTATAATAAGAACTTTTGCGCCTTTTGTTGCAGGTATTGGTACTATGAGCTACCTCAAATTTGCAACATTTAATATTACTGGTGGAGTATTATGGGTTACTTCATTTCTATTTATAGGCTATTTTTTTGGTGGCCTACCAGTCATTAAAGATAATTTCACCTATGTCATTTTCGGCATAATTATCCTTTCTATTCTCCCTCCTGTAATTGAATTGATTCGCGAAAAGAATAAAGCAAATTCTTGAGATTGGTAAATCCCTCTCTAGTATTTCTTTTTTCATCATCAGTTAAGATGATTCATTAATTTCATTTTTTTTCTTAGGTAAGGCTTAGTTCTCTTTTCTGCCTATAATTTCCCCCTTTTGAAATAGTTCCAATTCCTTTTTCAGAGTATTCTTTTCTTCTGAACTTAATTCAGTGGCTGCAAAATTATTCAACTTGGGTTGACCAGCATCAACCCAGGCAGAATACCAATAACTTCCAACCATTAGTATGGAAGCCCTCATTTGTTTTTCAACCATATTATTCAATGCCTTATGGTAGGCTGTTGAGAATTCCTCTGAATACTGCCGTTCAACCCTGCCATTGCGCTTACTGAAGCTGAATTTACGGTTAGATGCGATTTGTTTGCTAAGCCTAGATTCAATGAGCAGAACAGAATCTACATAGCTATGCGAATTTCTAACTATACTCCAAGCAGATTTTAGCGGGTTATCAATATAAATTGCTCGACCTACAATAAAGTCATATTTAGTAGTAAATAATTCGGGTAATCTACTCTCCCAAAAACCATGTATCCCGGTTTGACCACTTAGCTGTCCGTTGTAATTTTCTGTAGTATGAAGCGGTACATGTGCATCCGAAATATAATGACCAAGGTCGGCAGATAATCTCAGGATACTGATTGAATCGCGTATTTGGAACGCTTTTACCAATGAATAATAGGTTCTTTCAATTTGCCAGGGAACGATTCCGTTTTCCTGAAGAATTGCTTTGCTGAACTTTGCCTCAGCATCTTTCCATTTTTCGGGTATGCTGTCAAAGGGTTGTTTGCCATATCGGTCTGCATCAATAAAATGACGGGGAGCTTCTGCGGTGTCAGAATAACGGCGTTTATCAGCATCCACAGCATGATCTGTAATAAAGGCGATGTTATTTTTGTAAAATCCAATCATATCACTCGATAATATGAATACAGCAAGTTTATTGATCCTTTGGTGTGCAAAAAACCCCCAGGAGGAGCAAAAAATACACAGGATCAAGATCAAAAATAGGAATAGATTTCTTCTTCTTTTTACAGTAAAAACTACTTGTATATAAATTTTTGAATAGGTTCCCGCCATTTAATTTAACTGTAAATACTGATCTCGATTAGTTTTATGTGTTCTATTTGTATTCAATCTACCCTGCTGTTTTTATAAAGTCCAATAAATTTATTTAAAGGTCTGATTCTTGGATGAATGGCAATAATTCTTATTATGAAGTAGTTTCTAAATCAAATTCAGACTATTATCAAGCAGAATATCTTCTGATTCAAACTTAGAATAGGATACAAATCAGCATTTACGCTTTTTTAAAATTATGCTTTGAATATTAAAATAATCGGCATATATTTGCAGTCCTTAAAAGAAAGACGGAATAATAAGCTTAAGAAATGGCAAATCATAAATCATCGATAAAAAGAATTAGATCAAACGCAGCTAAGCGTTTACGTAATCGTTATCAGGCAAAAACCACAAGATCCGCAATCAAAAGATTACGTATTACTACTGATAAATCAGAAGCTACACCACTTTTAACTAAAGTGATCTCTATGTTAGATCGTTTAGCAAAGAAGAATATCATACACAAGAATAAAGCAGCTAACAATAAGTCAAAACTGACAAAATTCGTTAACGCCTTAAAATAATCTGAAAATACCGTTTACTAAAAAAGGGGTTCCGTTTGTTCGGAACCCCTTTTTTGGTATTATATTTTTTTCGATGTTTAATTTATGGGATCATATGAACATAAAATAACCATCAAAGCCTGGGCAGAGGAAGACCGCCCCAGAGAAAAATTATCAAATCAGGGAAGAAGAACTCTGAGTGATACAGAACTCATAGCCATCCTGATTGGGTCAGGTAATAGAGATGAAAGTGCTGTAGATTTAAGTAAGCGTATTCTTTATTCATGTCAAAATGATCTCAACCAGCTTGCCAAGCTTAGCGTTTCTGACTTGTCTAGATTTAAAGGTATCGGCGAGGCAAAAGCCATCAGTATCATTGCAGCACTAGAATTAGGGAGGCGAAGAAAAGAAACGATCAGCCCAGACCGGGTGCAGGTAAGTACCAGCATCGATGTTTATGAGGCTATCATGTCTCGATTTAAAGATCTAAATCATGAAGAATTCTGGATCATTGTACTCAACCGAGCAAATAAGATCACATCGAGTCATCTGGTAAGTAAAGGCGGTCAGGCTGGTACAATTGCTGATCCAAAGATCATCTTTAATATAGCGCTCCAAAATCATGCTGCCTCATTGATTCTGGCGCATAATCATCCTTCAGGTAATTTAAAGCCTAGTCAGGCCGACCTTGAATTAACCCGAAAATTAAGGTCTGCGGGAAATCTTTTAGATATTCCTGTATTGGATCATCTGATTATTGCAGATCAAGGTTTTTTGAGTTTTGCCGATGAAGGAATCCTGGATTAATGTATGAAGGCTTAAATGCTACCGTTTAGATACCCGATATTCTGATCCATTTTTTTTAAACCCTCATCAGTTCTAATTTCCTTTCTCAAATCTCATATCTCTTTCTATCTTTGTCGTTTATCATTTTTAGAACATGAAGATTTCTTATAAGTGGCTGCAGCAATTCATTAACACGAATAAAACTCCCGAAGAATTATCCTTAATACTCACTAACATCGGATTGGAGGTTGAAAGCATTGATACGGTGCAGACTATTCCCGGGGGGCTTGCAGGTTTGGTTATTGGCTATGTTAAAGAATGTGCACCGCATCCCAATGCAGATCGACTAAAGGTTACTAAAGTAGATGTTGGCTTGGCAGAAGATCTTCAGATTGTTTGTGGGGCCAATAATGTAGCCGTAGGTCAGAAAGTTGTGGTTGCCACTGTCAATACAACGATATATCCAACAGCAGGAGAGCCTTTCAAAATAGCTAAATCAAAGATTAGAGGTGAAGTTTCAGAAGGAATGATTTGTGCTGAAGATGAAATTGGTTTAGGCCATAATCATGCGGGTATAATCGAATTAGATGCTGATGCACGTATTGGTTTGGCAGCAAGTGCCTATTTTAATTTGGAGGATGATTCTGTTTTTGAGATTGGTTTGACACCAAACCGTGCCGATGCAGCTTCTCATCTGGGTGTTGCTCGTGATTTAGCAGCTTACTTGAAATTGCAACTAACTATGCCAGATATTTCGGGTTTTAAAGTTCATAGTCAAGAATTGAATATTCCTGTTGAGCTTACAGACATGGAGGCTTGTCGCAGGTATTCTTCATTAAGTATAAGTGGTGTAACAATTAATGATTCTCCTGAATGGCTCAAAGAAAAACTTACCGCTATCGGTATCAGACCCATAAATAACGTGGTTGATGTCACTAATTTCGTGCTTCATGAACTTGGTCAGCCCTTGCATGCATTTGATGCTGATGCCATTTTAGGTAACAAAGTGATTGTTAAAAAATGTGCTGAAGGAACTATTTTTTATACGCTAGATGATACCGAACGCAAATTGTCATCAGATGATCTGATGATTTGTAATGCCAATGAGCCGATGTGTATAGCCGGTGTTTTCGGTGGACAATCATCTGGGGTAAAATCCTCAACAAGCAACATATTTATAGAGAGTGCCTGGTTTGATGCGGTTTCGGTACGTAAAACCTCCAAGCGTCATGGATTAAAAACAGATGCTTCATTTAGGTTTGAACGTGGTACTGATCCCGAAATGACTGTTATTGCACTCAAGCGCGCTGCATTACTTATTCAGGAGCTTGCCGGAGGCCATATTTCATCTGAACTATCTGATATTTACCCATCGCCGGCAAAACCATTTGATGTGAACATCTCATTTAGAAATGTTACTCGTTTGATTGGCAAGGAAATTTCAACACAAGAGATACATTCAACTTTAAGCGGACTGGGTATAAAAATTATATCCCAGGATATGGAGGGAATGAAGCTTGAAGTGCCTGCATACAAGGTTGATGTAACCCGTGAAGTGGATATTATTGAAGAGGTTTTGCGAATACATGGTTATGACCATATTGAGATTCCCAATCAGATCCGTGCATCTCTGAATTATGCCCAAAAACCGGATAAAGAGGTACTTCAAAATCAAACAGCAGATTTACTTACAGCAAACGGATTTTATGAGATTTTGTGTAATTCTTTAACAAAGATCAGTTATTCATCACAGCCAGATTTAGCAGTTAAGATCCTTAATCCGTTGAGTAGTGATTTAGATGTAATGCGTCAAAATTTGTTGTTTTCAGGCTTAGAAGCTATTGCTTATAATCAGAATCGTCGTAAACCAGACCTTAAGCTTTATGAGTTTGGTAAGGTATATAGTCTTGAAAATGAAAATTACAAGGAAAATCAACGTCTTTCTGTATTTATTACCGGAGCTAAACAAGCTGAAAACTGGAATTCAAGATCTAGTGATGCTGGTTTTTATAATTTAAAGTCTGCAGTGGATCTGATCATTAACAGGTTAAATATTAAGGGTTTGAGCTCTGTTGAAACTACAAATCCGGATCTTTCTGTTGGCATTAGTTATAGCAAAGGAGAAAAGGTTCTGGTTGATTTTGGTATCGTTTCAAAAAAATCATTGAAAAAACTGGATATTATTTCTGATGTATTTTATGCTGATTTTGATTGGGATCTGATTATCAGATCGGTTAGAAATAATAAGATCAGCTATACAGAGGTTTCTAAATTTCCATCTGTAAGACGAGATCTTTCTATGTTGCTTAATAAAGAGGTCACGTTCGAACAACTCAAACAGATAGCTCAGAAAACGGATAAGAGTCTTTTGAAAGAAGTAAATGTGTTTGATGTTTATATAGGTGATAAGCTTCCAGAAGGTAAAAAATCATATGCATTGAGTTTTCTGATTCAGGATGAAGAGAAAACTCTGACGGATAAACAAATTGAAGGGCTTATGCAGAAATTAATTATTAATTTCGAAAAGCAGGCAGGAGCAGAGATAAGGAAGTAGGTTTTAAGTTGTAGGTTGTAAGTTGTAGGTTATAGGTTATAGGTTATAGGTTATAGGTTATAGGTTGTAAGTTATAGGTTGTAAGTTATAGGTTATAAGTTTAATTATCTCTTAAAATTCAATTATTAAAGGTCTGAAATAATACTTATTACTTAAAACTTACTACTTAAAACTTACTACTTACAACTCAAATGACAGTCGCAGATCAGCTTAGTAAAGTAATTGATAAAACAGGCAGGTTAATAGAGCTTTGTACAGCTTTGCAGGAAGAAAATGACTTGTTGAAACAGGAGAATATTTCATTAAAACA
>CAMDQV010000072.1 GCA_945906015.1 Pedobacter schmidteae
CAATATAAGGTTTGGAGGGGAGGAAGGTGAAAGGGGAAAGGTAAAAGCAAAAAGAGGGAAGGTGAAAGCAGAAAGCAGAAAGCAGAAAGCTGAAAGCAGAAAGGTAAAAGCTGAAAGGGAAAAGCAAAAAGCTGAAAGGTAAAAGCAGAAAGGTAAAAGGTAAAAGCAGAAAGGTAAAAGGTAAAAGCTGAAAGGTAAAAGCTGAAAGGTAAAAGCAAAAAGCTGAAAGGTAAAAGCTGAAAGACTCTACCCGTCATTTCGAACACCTGAGCTCAGTTTCAATTGGAGGGTACTCATTAAAGGTGGAGAAATCTCATTCCAAAAAGCAGAATTTTCAAATTAATTACCGATTCCAACTCAACAGATTCCTCTTCCTGCCTCATTCATAATGACAAAAAGTTAAATTTTACTGTGCGCTCAGTTTAATCTGAAACAGTTTATCCCATTTCTTGCCAGTAACAAATAGGCGTTTGCCTTTGCTATCCCAAGCAATACCATTCAGTACAAATCCTTCAAAATCTTTCATGGTTCTATCTGAATCTGGATAAAGATTCGTAAGATCAACCTCGCCGGTAACCTGACCATTTACAGGGTCGATCATAACGATGCGATTGGAATTATAAATATTCGCAAAAATTCTATCCTTAATAAATTCAAGCTCATTCAGCTCATTTACCGGCCCATTCTGATCATAAACCTCAATAGAACCTTCCTGCATATAGGTATCCTTATTCAGAATAAAAATTGAATTGCTGCCATTGGTGCTATAAATAACTTTCCCATCATTACACAAGCCCCAGCCTTCTCTCTGGTACTGGCCCTGAAATTCACGAAGTAATTTAAACGAATTCAAATCAAATTCAATGTTCAGGTTGTTTTGATAGGTAAGCATCAAGATTTTATCGCCAACAATGGTTATCCCTTCAGAAAATAGGTCATCTCTAACCTTGGTAATCTGCAAAATTTTGCCTGTAGCAGGATCGGTTTTTCGGAGACTTGACTCACCCAACAAACCATCACTTTCATATAAAAACCCCTTGTGAAATTCTAAACCCTGAGTATATGAACTGGTATCATGCTTCAAGGTCTGCTGAACAGTAAAATTGAATTTTTGGGGTATAAGCGTAGATTTTACCACAATATTAGTACTGATCTCTTCTGGCTCGGTAATTCCACGGTAAATCTTCGCAGTTATTGACTTAATACCCAGTGGAAGTTGATTGGTTGGTACACTAACAGGCTTTTCACCTGCCGACTTCTGCAATTTGACTCCATCGGCAAAATACACAACAGAATCTGCCTTAGCCTTCAAACTAAGCTCCAGACTTACTGAATCACCAAGGTTTACTGAAGTCCCTGCCTCCGGACTAACCCAGCTAGAGGCAGAACTGGTATTGTCTTTAGGTTGATTCGAGCAATTCGCAAACAAGAAAATAGAACATAGAAAAAGGCAAATTAATTTATTTCGCATGATTGCATTTTTAAAGTATTTAGCCAATCTTATGGCCAAAAAGCATCTTCAATATGGTTAATAATAGGTTTGCCAAAATTATCAAACAAAACTGAAATTATATCAAATCTTATTTCATGCTGATGGCCCATTAAATGAATGTACTCATCAGCAGCAAGTGCCATTTGTTTTTGTTTATCAGGACTTACAAAATCTTCCGGATCTGCAAAAGAGTTATTCCTTCGTGTTTTTACCTCAACAAAAATAATAGTAGAGTTTTTATAGACGACCAGATCGATCTCCGACTTTTTAAATACCCAGTTCTCGTCCAGAATCTCAAACCCTAACTCTTCCAAATACCCCTTTGCGAGCTTTTCTCCATCCCTGCCTAAGATATTGTGACTGGCCATTATTTAAGGATTACTGAACCCAGAAAATTGGAAATCCCCTTTTCAACTTCTTTAACCTGCATATAATGCCGCATCAGTATATTCTGATTATCACTATCAGTCTCAGCCTGAATATCATCACGAATTTTCTTAAGGATACGGTCAACCTTACGCTTTTTTAAATGAAAAATTCCTCCTAGAATTGTTAATCTTAGATTTTCACTCTCATTTCTCACATAGATCTTCCTTTTTGCGTACCAATTATCACTTAAAATATAGGGTGAGGATACCATTGATATGGCAAGGTCGGCAATCTCATGATCCGTATGTTTAATAAAATCTTGTTCTGTAGGTAAGGCACCGTTTTCGAGCTGCTTTTTATATTCATCAATGATTCTGGCGCACAACATATTTTCGAAATTGACATCGGCTAGATTGCCAATAATATAGGGAGCAATATAGGTGTCGGTAATATCATCCCAATGCACTAATTCATGCCCATAGTTCAATAAAAGACGAACTATTTCTCGTTCTTGCTTTTCATCGGTGTCGGATATTCCGGCAAGTTCAGGCTCAATGGAAACAGGAATAGTATCCGGATTATTTTGAGGAGTATAGCTATTGGTTTCTTTTTTAATCTTTCCTAAACGGATCTTATTTAATTCTGAAATAAGTACCCGTTCTTCGATCTGTAGCAGTGAGCTACACTCCCGAACAAAAACTGAGGCTTTGATGCCATCAGGAATCTTGGCAATACTCTCTACTACCTCACGGATGATTCCCGCCCTTTTGATCGGGTCATTTCCTGCATCCTTTAACAAAATTCCGGTCTTGTATAAAATAAAATCCTTTTTATTCTGTTCGATATGAGTTTTAAAGGCAGCACTCCCAAATTCTTGCACATAAGAATCAGGGTCATGGCTATCTGGAAAGTTTACCACCTTTACGTTCAATCCCTCTTCCAGGATCATATCCAGTCCTCTTAACGAAGCTTTTATTCCGGCTTCATCCCCATCATACAGAATGGTAATATTTTTTGTGAACCGACCAATCATTCGAATCTGCTCAATGGTTAATGACGTACCTGATGAAGCAACCACATTTTCTACCCCAGCCTGGTGGACCGATAAAACATCAGAATAACCTTCTACCAAGTAGCAATTGTCTTCATCACGCATTGATTTTTTAGCGAAGAACAATCCATAGAGTACATTCGACTTATGATAAATATCGCTTTCTGGCGAATTAACATATTTAGGTACAGCCTTATCCGTTTTTAAGGTACGGCCGCCAAAACCAATAACTCTTCCGGTAAAACTATGGATCGGGAACATGACTCTACCACGAAAACGATCGTATAATTTTTCATTATCCTTGCGGATGGTTAAACCGGTATCTTCCAGGAATTGACTATTATAACCTTCCTTTAATCCTTGCTGAGTTAAGGCATCCCAAACATCTGGCGAATAGCCTAATTCAAATTTTTTAATAATATCATCACGGAAACCCCTCTCTTTGAAGTAGCTGAGCCCGATACTTTTGCCTTCATCTGTTTCCATCATTTGATGATGGAAAAATTTAGCGGCCCAGCCAGAAACGATGTATAAACTTTCTCGCCGATCGTTTACAGCCTGTTCTTCAGGCGAATTTTGAACCTCCTCAATCTCAATACTATATTTATTGGCTAGGTAACGGAGTGCTTCCGGATAAGTGGCCTTTTCATGTTCCATAATAAAACGAACCGGATCGCCACCCTGGCCACATCCAAAGCACTTAAATATGCCTTTGCCCACTGATACATGAAAAGAAGGAGTCTTTTCATTATGAAAAGGACAGAGTCCGATCATACTGGTACCGCGCTTTTTCAAGGACACAAAATCGCCTACAACTTCCTCTATACGGGATGTTTCAATGATCTTGTCTACGGTCTCTTTAGGAATCAAACTATTTATTTGGAATATAAAATTAGTGATTTTTTTGTTCTGAAAATTGAAAGGCTAATAAATTAGGGAAAATTTCAGGTCTACCCTTTCTGGAGATGAAAATGCCTTATGCCTAAAATATAAATCCAAACATAAAGACTTACGATTGGGTATAATTAAACCTTTTCTTATTTATAACCCTTATGCAGTATTAAGAAACTGGCTCTTTCCTCTCTTTTAAAAGGGATATCCCAATTACCCTGATAAGTAATCTTAGTTGGCAAAAGGGTATGGCCAGAGCCAAAATAACCTAATTCAATATTCATCTGCACATCAAATTCGAAGGCTAGATTATCATATTTCATATCTACATAACGACCAAGGATCTGAAAATTACGCATATCAAAGATCGTGGTTAATTCCTTGATCATTAATCCATCTTTAGTCCAATTAGAAAGATCAGGCTTCATCTTAACTTTAAAACGGTATACCGGGATAGAATCGAGGTAGGTTGCTCTAAAAAAGGAGTAGTCATAGTACTGCCTCATGTTCGGAGTAAAGATCTGAGTCTTACTACCGATAAAAGGAATTCCTTTGATTGGACGCCCAGGACTGAATATTAAGGTCTTCAATTTATCTTTATACGACTCATTGCTCTCTCCTTTGGCTCCGGTTATGGGTGCCGAAGGAACAAAGTCTGAGTTATAGGCATTCATAAAGATGTAGTCAAACATCTCTACGGTATAAAGTGAAAATTTTCCATTCTTTTTATAGACCTTTCCTTGATCTTTCTTTTCAAGAAATTGCATTTTATAAGGCCCATCATTATTATGATAAATTTTACGGTAGATATTTCCCTCTACTGCATTCTTCTTATCATACGTAAAAACCCTATTTTCGGCCGTGAATGTATATTTCTTCATGTTGCGGAAGGCCTCATAGAAGCTGGTATCATTAATGATTTCATTGATAAAACTTTCAACTGTTAAGCGTGTTGAAGTAACTGTTATCGCCGAATCAATGGTGACCGTAAGTACAGTATCGGGGTTGAAACGTGGAATCTTCTGAGCAAAACTGAAGCTGTAAATGCTCATTAGGCTCAAAAATAAATATAGTCTCTTTATCATAAAATTTAACCTCTTTGGCTTGATCAGCAGCCGATCAATTCCCTAACTGCTTCAGGGCAATGTAGGTCATTAAACCAGTGCTTAATCTAAGTGAATCTTCATCCACATCAAACGTTGGTGTATGTACTGAAGATGTGATTCCACGTGCCATATTTCCAGTTCCTAGTCGGTAGAAACATGCATCAGAAACCTGCGAATAATACGCAAAGTCTTCAGCAGCCATCCAAATATCCAAATCAAGAACGTTTTCTTTCCCTAAATAGTCTTCGGCATAGGCACGGGCAGCAGCAGTAAGCACTTCTTCATTAATCAGAAAGGGATACCCACGAACAATATTAAAATCACAGCTTCCACCCATTGCTTCGCCAATACCTTCGGCCATTTTTTTCATTTTTTCATGTGCCTTAGCTCTCCAGTCTTCATCCATGGTGCGGAAAGTGCCTTCTAGATAAACCTCATTGGGGATCACATTGGTTGCGCCATTGGCAATCACTTTCCCAAATGATAAAACAGAAGGAGTTTTAGGATCAGCCACACGACTAATGATCTGCTGTAATGCAATGATGATATGTGAGGTAATCAGTACAGGATCTATATTTTGCTGAGGCTGCGCACCATGGCCACCCTTGCCATGCACCGTTACGTAGATTTCATCTGTAGAGGCCATATATTTTCCAGAGCGGAAACCAACCTTGCCAGATTCAATCAATGGCATCACATGTTGACCAAGCACTGCATTGGGTTTTGGATTTTCCAATACACCTTCTTTAATCATCATATTTGCACCACCGGGTAATTTCTCTTCGGCAGGCTGAAATATCAATTTTACTGTTCCGCCAAATTCATTCTTCAGCTCGGTCAGTATTTTTGCTGTTCCCAGAAGTGATGAAGTGTGCACATCATGTCCGCAGGCATGCATAACTCCCGGATTTTTCGACTTATACACCACATCATTTGCTTCAACAATTGGCAGTGCATCCATATCGGCCCTTAGAGCCACTACTGCATCTGATTGCTTTGCTCCTTTGATCAAGGCTACAAGTCCGGTATTTGCCATTTTCTTGTATTCAATACCAAGTTCATCTAGCTTTTGGGCTACATAGGCAGAAGTCTCGTATTCGTGAAAAGAAAGTTCAGGATTAGCATGCAAATGACGGCGGTTAGCTACAACATCGCTATGAATCTGATTGGCTAGGTAGGTAATTTTATCTTTTAACATTATTGAAGAATTATCATTTCAGAGAAAATGAACATGGAGGAATAATACCTCTTCAGTTCAATCATAAATTTTTCAGCTTCGAGCCTGGTCCGGAAATCGCCAACTCTGACCCGGTAATTTGGCTGTACATAACTGATATAAGTGTTGTTTGCTGGAAAGCGTACTTTAAATTTTGCCTGCTCTGCATAAGCCTGTCGGCGCTCCAAACCAGAAAATACCTGTACCCTGAAACCGGATACTTCAATACTACCCCCAGATCTGCTGTTCTTGCTCAGCGCCAAACGTTTAGCGATCAAGCTATCGATCTGCGGATCTTTTGTGACTTGTACCGTCCCTATCTCCTGTGCTGAAACGCTATGGATAAAAACCATA
This sequence comes from Pedobacter schmidteae, assembly GCA_945906015.1. Taxonomy (GTDB): domain Bacteria; phylum Bacteroidota; class Bacteroidia; order Sphingobacteriales; family Sphingobacteriaceae; genus Daejeonella; species Daejeonella schmidteae_A. The sequence continues at coordinate 6,480 of CAMDQV010000072.1, forward strand.
AGAAACAAAAATCCGATCAAACTTTTCAAGCCCATTAGCCTATTCTACTCCAACACCATGACAGTTCTTATACTTCTTACCACCTCCACAAGGACAAGGGTCGTTTCTTCCGATCTTATTCTCAACGCGAATAGGCTGCGACTTTTGCAATTCCCTGGTATCGTCTAACGGCATGCCACCTGCAGATTGCCCAATTTCAGGTTTTGAAACCTTTAACTTACTCAAATCCTGACGCTGCTGTGGACGAGCCTCACGAACCTGACTAGGGTCTTGTGATGGTATATTTCCTTTAAAAAGGAAGCTGACAATATCCTTATTTACCGTAGCAAGCATTTGTTTGAACATGTTAAATGCTTCCATTTTATACACGATCAATGGATCTTTCTGCTCATAAACAGCATTCTGAACAGATTGCTTCAGCTCATCCATCTCACGTAAATGCTCTTTCCAGGCATCATCGATTAGTGCCAAAACAACAGTTTTTTCAAAGGCTTTGAACACATCATGACCTTTACTATCCACTGCTTTTTTAAGATTGGAGGCTACCTGTACCGAACGAACCCCATCAGAGAATGGAACCACTATACTTTCAATCTGATCGCCACGCTCTTTCAACACATCCCGAAGTACCGGGAAAGTTTGCTGGGCAATTGCTTCCAGTTTACGGTGATAGAAACTCTCAACCTTTTCAAAGATCCTGTCTGTAAGATTATGAATATTGGTTTCAGCGAATTGCTTTTCAGTCATTTCTGGATCTACTAAGAAGATACGGATGATCTCCATCTCGAAGCCTTCAAAATTACCTTGCTCTTTGTATTCCGAGCAGATATCTTCAACCACATCAAAAATGGTATTATTCAGATCTACATCCAGACGCTCTCCAAACAAAGCATTTTTACGTTTTGCATAGATTACCGAGCGCTGAGAGTTCATCACATCATCATACTCCAGCAATCGCTTACGAACACCAAAATTGTTCTCTTCCACTTTACGTTGTGCACGCTCTATAGATTTTGTGATCATTGAATGCTGAATTACTTCGCCTTCTTCAATACCCATTCTTAGCATAATATTGGAGATACGCTCTGACCCGAATAAACGCATCAGGTTATCTTCTAATGAAACAAAGAACTGACTTGAACCCGGGTCACCCTGGCGACCGGCACGACCACGCAGCTGTCTGTCGACACGACGAGATTCATGACGCTCAGTACCTACAATTGCCAAACCACCTGCTTCTTTCACACCTGAACCAAGCTTGATGTCTGTACCACGACCTGCCATATTGGTAGCAATGGTTACTGTTCCTGCCTGCCCTGCTTCTGCAACGATATCCGCTTCTTTCTGGTGAAGTTTTGCATTCAGTACATTATGTTTTATGCCTCTGAGTTTAAGCATTCTGCTCAAGAGCTCCGAGATTTCAACTGAAGTTGTACCCACCAAAACCGGTCGGCCAGCTTGTGTTAATCTGGTAATTTCATCTGCAACAGCATTGTATTTTTCACGAACAGTGCGGTAGACCATGTCTTCCTCATCCTTACGCTTAGCTATAACATTGGTAGGTATTTCAACTACATCCAACTTATATATCTGCCATAACTCGCCAGCCTCTGTAACTGCAGTACCCGTCATACCACAAAGTTTATGGTACATTCTGAAGAAGTTCTGCAGGGTGATGGTGGCATAGGTTTGTGTGGCATCTTCTACCTTCACATTTTCTTTTGCCTCGATTGCCTGATGTAATCCATCAGAATAACGACGTCCATCCATGATACGGCCTGTTTGCTCATCAACCAGTTTAATTTTACCCTCATCAACAATGTATTCTACATCAATTTCAAAAAGCGTATACGCTTTTAACAGCTGATTAACAGAATGTATACGTTCAGATTTAATTGAGAAATCGCGCATCAACGCATCTTTCGTTTCCACCTTTTGTTCTGTTGAAAGGTTTGATTTTTCGAGCTCAGCAATCTCAGTACCTACATCAGGCATCACAAAGAAATTCTGATCTTCACCAGAACTGGTAATCAATTCGATACCTTTTTCAGTTAATTCAACCTGGTTATTTTTTTCATCAATCACAAAGAAAAGCTCAGAATCTACCTTTGGCATCTCCTTGTTTTGGTTTTCCATGTAATGATGCTCCGATTTTGTAAGCAC
>CAMDQV010000073.1 GCA_945906015.1 Pedobacter schmidteae
AAAAAACTTAGAAACAAAAGCCTCAAGATAAAAGGAAGCTTATATTATGAAAGAAAAAATAACGGATTATGATGTATTAAAGCAATACTATTTACCCTTTGTCATGAAATACATGAACCAGATTCCAGCTAACACAATAAAAGCAAGGACATACAAACCAATTTTGCCTTTGCGTTTGTCTTGACGCATAACCCAGATTAATAATCCAGTTAATGGTATTAAAAAGACTAAAAAGAAAATAATACTTGCTGCGCTCATAATTTATATAGGAAGTAAATTTCGTGTTTTATATTTTATAGTACGAATGAATAATTAAAACTGCATGCGAGCCATTGGAGCAATATCCTGACCTACAAAATCCTGTTTAAGAAATTTATAATGTCCCGCAATTGCGATCATGGCCGCGTTATCAGTACAATATTCAAATTTTGGAATATAAACTTTCCAATTCAGGTCTGCAGCCGAGTCATTTAGAGCAGCTCTTAAACCAGAATTAGCTGAAACTCCGCCTGCAATTGCAATTCGTTGTATATTATACTGGACAGATGCCTTCTTAAGTTTGTTCAATAATATAGAAACGATTCTTTCCTGAACTGAAGCGCAAACATCAAAAAGGTTATTTTTTAAAAAATCCTGATCTTGTTTTAACCTATCACGCACAAAATACATGATGGATGTCTTTAATCCGCTAAAGCTAAAATCTAATCCCCGTATCTGAGGTTCTGGGAATTTAAATGCAAACTTATTCCCTTGTTGTGCATACTTATCAATTAGCGGGCCGCCAGGATAGGGTAAACCAAGCAGTTTTGCTGTTTTATCAAATGCCTCGCCGGCAGCATCATCAGTTGTCTGACCTACAATTTCCATGTCAAAATGATCCCTTACAAGCACTATCTGTGTATGACCACCAGAAACGGTAAGACATAAAAATGGGAAAGAAGGCTTATCATCGGCAATAAAATGAGCGAGAATGTGTGCTTGCATATGATTTACTTCTATTAGCGGAAGTTGATTTGCGAGTGCAAAAGCCTTTGCGAAAGACGTACCAACTAAAAGTGAGCCTAATAATCCCGGACCGCGAGTAAATGCTACCGCATCAATCTCATTTTTATGTATTTTTGCATCAGATATAGCCTGATGAACGGCGGGAATTATATTTTGCTGATGAACCCTAGAGGCCAGCTCAGGAATTACACCGCCATAATTTTGATGGACAACCTGGCTGGCAATAATGTTGGAGCGAATTTTTCCATCAATACAAATTGCTGCGGAAGTATCGTCACAGGAAGATTCAATGCCCAGGATGATTGCCAAAATTATGGAGTTAAATTGTTATAGATTATAAAAAAATAAATTTATCAAAAAAGCACTAAAAATAACCCTTTGGATACTGGCAACATTTTTATTGCTGCTCATTGTAGTTTTTTTCTCGCTGCAATATAAGCCGGTACAAACTTATATTGCAAAAAAAACAGCAAAATATCTATCTGCTGAGCTGAATACAAAAGTCTATGTAGGAGGTTTGCACATTAAACCATTTAAATCATTGGTACTCGACACCTTGTATGTTGAAGATCGTGAAAAAGATACCTTGTTGTTCTCACCTAAATTTGCAGTTGATCTAAATTTCATTTCCTTAAAACTGAGAAAGTTATCAGTAAATAGCGTCCAAATGGACAATGGGAAAATCTATTTGAAAAAATATAAGGATAAAACTACAAATCTGGACTTTATCATAAACTATTTTGATACCAATAAAAAAACGCCTAAAAAGAAAACGGGCAAACCCTTTGACTTTATTCTGAATAAAATTGTTCTAAACAATATCGCTTTCAAATACAGAGATTTAAATAATAATAAGCCCGTCAATGGAATAAACTTTAATGATATCTATTTAAACAACTTCAGCAGTACGATTCTTGATCTGGATACTAAAAATCATCTGCTTAGTTTTGGGCTAAAAAATATGACCTTTAAAGAGAAAAGCGGATTTTATTTAAAGAACCTGACTACCAATGCCACAATCGATACCAATCAGATGGAGTTCAGGAATCTTCTTCTTGAAACACCAAACAGTAAAGTAAGTAATTACTTACTTTTTAAGTATTCAAAATTCAAAGATTTCAGACAGTTCATCAGCAAGGTGTATCTGAAATCAGATTTAAGGAATACTAAAGTAAACAGTTCTGACATTGCCTATTTTTCGCCGAATTTGGCTAAATCGTCTGTCATTTTTCAGCTCAACGGAAAAGTATCGGGATATGTAAATAATTTGAAGGCAAAGGGCCTGACCCTCCAAAGCGGGCAAGCTAGTTATGTAAAAGGAGATTTTTCAATAAAAGGCCTCCCATCAATCAAAAAAACATTAATGGATCTGAATTTTGAACAGCTTTCTACTAATAAGCAGGATATTGATTTTATCCTGGCACGTGCCACAGGCTCAAAAAAATCTATCATCCCCGAGTTTTTAAACAAATTAGGCACCGTTAACTTCAAAGGTCGATTTACTGGGTTTATCAATGATTTTATAACATTTGGCGAGTTTAAAACCAAGGCTGGCCGTTTGGTAACTGATATCAATATCAAAATTGATAAAAATTCTGTTCCCTCTTATAGTGGAATAGTAAAGGCCTTTGACTTTAACATCGGCCAAGTATTAGACAGAAGTGACCTTGGAACAACTACGCTCTCTGCCAGCATTTCTGGCAAAGGATTCAAAATCAACAGTCTGCAGGAAAAGATCAAAGCAGACCTAAAATATGTTGACTATAATGGTTACAGGTATAGTAATATAAACGTTGATGGCAACTTTATCAATAAGATATTTAATGGGCAGATCAAAGTTGACGACAGTAATCTGGAACTTGATTTCTATGGCAATATTAATCTAAATCCACAAAGACCCATCTTTAATTTTCATGCACTGATCAGAGGTGCTAATTTGCACAAACTGAATTTCGTGAAAGATACCATTCAGTTTGATGCAGAATTAAATACAAATTTTTCAGGCTCCAATCTTGAAAATATTGAAGGCACTGTTACATTAAGTAAAATTCAATTAACTAACCCTCAAAATTCTTTCATCGTTGATTCTGTCAATTTGAAAGCTATCGGAACTGGATCACAACGCTCACTAAATATAGGTTCGGATATACTCGATGCCAGCATCAAAGGGCAATATGAACTAAAAGTATTGCCTTCCTATTTCAAATCGGTGGCAAGTAGATATATTCCTTCACTGGGATTGAAATTTGCAACACCCGGCAAACAGAATTTCGAATTCAGCTTAAACATTAAGTATTTTGATCCGATAAGTATGTTATTGATTCCAGACCTAAAAATTCCGGAACAAGCAAACTTCAATGGCAAGTTTGTTTCATCACAAAATATTGCCAATTTAAATGGATTTATTAAGTTGATACAATACAAAAAAATTAAGATCAATGACCTGATCATAGATGAAAGTACTTCAGATAAGGCAATGAACCTGTTCATTACCTCCGACCGAGTTGACCTTTCTGACAGCCTCTATATCAAAAATGTCAATATTGCGAATATCCTTAAAAATGATAGCTTAATTTTGAATATAAAACTTTCAGACAAAAATGCGATCAACCAGCTGGATTTAAACTCGTTGGTAGAATTTAAAACAGAAGGAGAGGAAAGAATTCGCTTAAGTGTTTTACCATCTGATGTAATTATAAACAAAGAGATTTGGAAAATTCAGGAAAAAGTCAGTTTCAGCTTTGATGAAGGAAGAGAGAAAGACCAGGTATTTAGCTTATTCAGGAGAACAAAAATTTCAGGTTTCGAGCTTTTCAAGAACAATCAAATGGTTACCATTGATGGAATAATCTCAAAAAACCCTGAAGATAAATTACTTATAGGTTTCAATACGTTTAAACTAACCACATTCAATTCGCTTACTAAGCCAAATGGTATAACATTAAATGGGACACTAAATGGAGAAGCCACACTTTCAGGACTGGGAGGAACTCCAAATTTAGAAGCCGGAATTAAGATTGACAGTCTCAATTTTAATAATATAGGTCTTGGAGACCTTAAAATAACTGCAGGGCTTGATAATTTATCAAAACTGATCAATGTTAAAATGGATATTGTAGACAAGGGTAAAACCACTCTTGATATAGAAGGAACTTACAATGCCAATAGTGATCAGAATAGGCTAGACATGAACGTCTTGATGAAGGACAATGAGGTGGCACTTTTTCAGCCATTACTTAAAAATCTGGTTTCAAAAATGTATGGAAAAGTATCTGCTGAACTTACCATAAGCGGAAAACTCAATAACCCCCAAATCAATGGCAATCTTTCCTTAAATGAAGCAGGAATGACCATAGATTATCTGAAAACTCCTTATAAAATAACAGATAAAGTTGGCGTTGAAAATAGCGTTATCAAACTAACCAACCTCAAATTAAAAGACATTAAAAACAATGAAGCCATCGCTAATGGAACCGTTGATATGTCCAATCCCAATAATCCAGAGATCCATTTAGACATTCAGGCTACTAATTTTATGGCTTTGAATACTACATCCAAAGACAATCCTCTTTATTATGGGGTAGCCTTTAGTACCGGAGCCTTTAGCTTTAATGGTCCATCAAATGACATGAGGATTATTATTAGCGCAAAAACAGAGCCTGGAACAATTTTTAACATCCCATTAAACTCATCCGCTACAGTGAGTAAAAATGATTTCATCACTTTTGTAGCCAAAGATTCATTATTAAACAAGCCAAAAGAGACTTCCTTTAAAGGCCTTACGATGGACTTCGATCTTCAGGTTGATGAAGATACAGAAGTTAATATATTCACAGATCTGGGTAGATTATCCGGACGGGGCAAGTCACAGTTCAGTTTAAATATTACTACTCTTGGCGACTTCGAGATGTATGGTGATTATCTGATCAGCAGTGGTAAATTCCAGTTTACCGCACAGGACTTTATTAACAAACTCTTTAAAATTAGTGAGGGTGGTTCAATTCGCTGGACCGGCAATCCTATGGAGGCTGCTATAAACCTGAAAGCTTTATATGAAGTTCGTGCTGGTATTGATCAGCTGTATTTAGCAGCTGGACGCCCACCACAAAATAATCAAAAAGTAGCTGCTGAGGCAGTCATGAATCTTAGTGGGCCACTACTAAGCCCCACTATTGCGTTCGATATCAATTTCCCAGCTAATGCATCTATCAAAGATGAATTGCAGTCTTATCTGAGTGATATAAATAATACCAATCAACAGGCATTGAGTTTAATTGTAAGAAGGTCATTTGCAGGAAGTGCCGAACAAAGCAACGGAATTAGAGGTATCGCAACTTCAACATTCATCAGTGCAGGATCAGAATTATTCTTCAATCAGCTGAATACTATTCTAACACAATCTTTGAACCTAAATTTTGTAGATCTGAATATTCGGTCATTCAATGAAGCTAGTGCATCCCTCCGATTTTTAAATGACCGTTTGATTCTTACTGGTGGTGTGACAGACAGAACAAATAACACACGTTCATTTTCCGATTTTTCAGTTATTGGGGGCGGGTCACTTGTTGCCCATGATGTTGAAGCATTATATCTGATTAAAAAGAATGGAGATCTTGTACTCAAAGCATCAAACAAGTTGAATAACAATAGCTTCCTGAGTAACCTATCCAATGACGATTATGTTAGTGCAATAGGTTTGGTGTATCGTAGAGATTTTGACAGCTTTAAAGAGCTCCTTGGTATTCTTATTGGAAACAAAAGAAAAGAAGAACGCGAAAAAACGAATCAAAAACCTGTTCAGGATATAAATGCAATAAAACCCAAAGAATCAGAGCCTAAAAAAGATTAAAAAAAATCAACTATTCTTCATGATGGAATGACCCATCTTATCACGTTTTGTTTTCAGGTATAGTTCGTTATGAATATTAGATTTAATTTCAATAGGAATATTAGCTACTACCTCTAAGCCATATCCAATTAGGCCAGAACGTTTGGTTGGGTTATTTGACATCAACCTCATTTTATTAATCCCAAGGCTTCTTAATATCTGGGCACCAATACCATAATCACGCTGATCCATCGGGAATCCCAACTTCAAATTTGCATCTACTGTATCCAACCCGTTTTCCTGAAGATTATAAGCATGCAACTTATTGATCAGCCCGATACCACGACCCTCCTGATTCATGTAAATGATTACTCCTTTACCTTCTTTCTCGATCATTTCCATTGCTTTATGCAACTGAGGGCCACAATCACAACGGCATGAACCGAAAATATCACCGGTAATACATGAACTATGAACTCGTACTAGAACCGGCTCACCTTCATCCCAGCTCCCTTTTATCAGTGCAAGATGCTGATCGCCAGTAGTTATTTGTGTATAAGCAACCATTTCAAAATCACCCCACTGGGTAGGTAAGTTAACTGAAACCTCTTTTTTTATTAAAGATTCTGTTTTTAACCTGTAAGAGATCAGATCCTTTATGCTGATAATTTTTAGATCAAATTGTTTAGCAATAATCATAAGATCGGGCAATCTAGCCATTTCGCCATCCTCATTTAATATTTCAACTAATACACCAGCAGGTTCAAGCCCCGCCATGCTGGCAAGATCAACAGCTGCTTCAGTATGGCCAGCTCTTCGCAAAACACCACCATGCTTAGCTATTAATGGAAATATATGACCCGGACGGCCCAATTCTTCAGAAGTAGTTTTAGGGTCGATAAGTGCAAGTATAGTTTTTGAACGATCAGAAGCAGAGATTCCCGTTGTACATCCATACCCAATAAGATCCACAGAAACTGTAAAATTAGTCTCAAAAGCTGCAGTATTATTTCCAACCATTAAATCCAGTCTCAATTCCTTACAGCGCTCTTCAGTTAATGGAGCACAGATTAATCCACGGCCATGAGTAGCCATAAAGTTTATTATTTCAGGTGTTGCATTGGAGGCCGCTGTTAAAAAATCACCCTCATTCTCTCTGTCCTCATCATCAACAACAATAATAACCTTACCTTCTTTAATATCGTTAATTGCTTCTTCAATTGTATTGAACATATTATTTGGATTGTTTGGCGAGCGGTTTCAAAATGGATAATAAAAAATTACCTATGCAATACAAGCGATGTAATTAGTTTGTAAATTTAAGTATTTTTTTGCACCTGCAATTTCATATCCATTTAAATCCGTCAATGCTTTGCAATAAAAAATAAGAACCTATTTCTGGTTCTTAGCCAAGAGTCGTTTAAACCATCGCTTATAAAAATCAAGATCGAAAAGTGCCGAATCAACTGTTGCTTTATAGGTAAGAAAAATCCCCAAAGGAGTCAAGGTAAAAATCGCGATCCACATCCCAATAAATGGGGTTAGTGTGCCTTCCTTAACAGATTTCTCTCCAATGGTTGAGATAATATGGTAGAGCAGAAAAAATAATACTGACATTACTACAGGCAAGCCCAGGCCTCCCTTTCGGATAATCGCGCCTAATGGTGCACCAATAAAGAAAAGAACAAGGCAAGAGACAGCTAGTGTAAATTTCCTATTTAATTCGATTAAAAAGCCCCGTATGCGCAAATAATTATCATCAATAAACAATTCTTTGCGGCTTAAAATTTCTTTTATCGATCTAATCTGATCTTTGGCAGTTTGGACAGAACGGATTCTTTTATCTATTGGAACAATCTCCAATACATCTTTATACTTTTTAATGATCTTTACCGGTACTTTGGGATTCAATGAGTCGGTACGATATGTTTGTGCAAGGAGTGTAAGATCTCTATACGTTGAGCGAAGATTACTATCCGCTTTGACCTCAAAAGAATCTCTGTAAAAGTTAAGCTGTTTTAAGTTGAGCATAGCATAATTAGACTTGAACAGCTCTTCGTCAGTACGTTTTAGCTGGAAACCCGACAAATCAAATTTTTGCTCAGTTTCCTTAAATTCTGTCCGCATAAGCCTTTGCCTTGGATTATATACTCCCGTAGATCCGGCGGTCTCCTCATAACGCTTCCCATTCTTAAGCTTCAAAACCAGAAGCTGATCATCATCAGTGATGAACATCTGCCCTTCTTTAGCCATCAGCACATTAATATTACCACTGGTTGTATTTCGTTCATAGATAAGAACGTCGTGTAGCGTTTGATCGGAATCCTTTTTCTTTACACGAATTGAATAGCCAGGAATACTATTATTGAAGATTCCTTCTTTAATTAAGAATGCTGCCTTTTGATTTCGAACATCATATAATAAAGAACCCATTTTCAGATTGGCAACAGGTAGCATATAATCACAAAAAAGAAAGGCCGCAATACTGAGCATGCTCACACCAATGATTAAGGGCATCATTGCTTTTTGAAGTGAGATTCCTGCAGATTTAATAGCTACCAGCTCGTAATTTTCACCAAGACTGCCAAAGGTCATTATGGAGGATAGAAGTATGGCTAGCGGAAGTGCCATAGCAACATTTGTTGCAGATGCGTACATCAGCAACTCAAGAATTACAAACCACTCAAAGCCCTTTCCAATCAGATCATCGATGTATTTAAATAAAAATAACATCAACAAAATGAACATGACAATGAAAAAGGTA
>CAMDQV010000074.1 GCA_945906015.1 Pedobacter schmidteae
GAATACATTCAGGCACTGAAAACTGGGGAGGATCTGTAGTAACAGCAGGAGGCCTAGTATTTATTGCAGCAACAAGCGATGAAATGTTTAGAGCCTACAATAAAAAGACCGGAAAATTACTTTTTGAAACCAAACTACCAGCAGGCGGCTTTGCTTCACCAGCTGTTTACAGTATCAAAGGTAAACAGTATGTTGTGATTGCCTGTGGTGGTGGCAGAATGAAGACCAAAGCGTCAGATACCTATGTAGCATTTGCCCTGCCTGATTGATGAATTCAATAAACACCATTATGCATTTACGTCAGTACCTTTTTTTAATTATTTTTTTTACTTCATCAAGCCTAGCTATAGCTCAAAAGGTAAGTATTAGCAAAGAAACATTAATTGCCCTTACTCCAAAATGGGTAGGCGAACGTTTTCCTGATGGTCGGCCCAAGGTATCAGATGATTTAATACAACGCCTGAAGTTTGTTACTTTAGAACAGGCATGGTCTGTATTAAAAGGCGAAGGATATACTCACCAGCTAGAACAGGGATGGGAAAACATTCATGCTGGCCAGGTTTTGGTAGGACGCGTACTTAGTGCACAATACATGCCGCTACGTCCCGAAATTCGCAAAGAATTAGAGAAAGAAGGGGTAAAGGATGGCCGAATTGGCGATATGGTTTCATGGCCAATAGACATGCTTCAAAAAGGCGATGTTTACGTAGCTGATTCATATGGTAAACACAATGACGGACCTATAATTGGCGACAATCTGGCCACCTCCATAATCACTAAAACAGGGAATGGCGTAGTATTTAATGGCACTGTCCGTGATATGGAAGGCCTACGTTCTATTCCGGGCTTTACCTCCTTTTTTAGAGGAAGCCACCCCTCATACCAACAGGAAATGATGATTACAGGAATCAATGTTCCTATTCGCATCGGCCCGGTAACGGTTATTCCGGGAGATATCGTTTTAGGCAAACAAGATGGAGTGATGTTTATTCCACCGCACTTGGTTGAGAAAGTGGTTAAAGCAGGTGAATTGGTACAGCTGAAAGATCAGTTTGGTCATCAACGATTAAAAGAGGGGAAATATACCCCGGGGCAGATTGATGGTAAGTGGACTCCAGAAATTGATAAAGACTTTGCTGCCTGGTTAGAAACAAAAAATAAAAAATAAGCTATTCATTTACAACTACTTATAATCATATGCTGTTGAAAAATAAAACTGGCCTAAAACTGATTTTTTCAATTTTAGTGTTCAGTGGGATACTTGACATTCATGCTCAGGAATTAAAAAATTCTGATTTTTTTAAAAATGCGGTTCTGATCAAAGCCTCTAAGATAGAACCGCATCCAGATTGGGCAATCATGCAGCGTCATTTGATGAAAACGATTGAAGAAGCAGCACCTCAATACGTCAAAAAATTCACTCAAAAAGATGGAACTCCATATGGGAAAGGCCCCTACGATGATGTTTATGAAATGTTTTTCAATTGGCCCGAAATGTATGCCATGGGTGGAAGTGAGTATCTATTTGAAACTGCACTTAAAAGTTATAACGCTATCACATTAAACGGTTCTGCGTATGTCAAAGATTCAATTGATTATAATCATCAACTCTATAAAGAATTTCCAAGAAAAGATGATTGGTTTCATATTTCGGAAGGCATTACCTTGTTTTACAATCTGGGCTTGGGCGATCCTAAACTTTCTGAAAATGTAAAACGCGCCAAACGATTTGCTGGATTTTACATGAATGAAGATCCTGAAGCACAAAATTTCAATACAGAATACAAAACCATAAAATCTATTTTTACAGGAAGCGAAGGCCCGGCTACTACATCAAGCGCGGTGTATAACTTGCGTTATGGTCATACATCTCTTGCTCCTGTCTTAGAATACCTTGAACCGGAGTGGCATGAAAAACCTGAAAGACTGAAAGAGATACAGGACTTTTATGACCAGATCATTACCCGCACCGATGTACCGGTCAATTTATTAGCTACCGGCCTAATTACCAATGCATATCTGTATACCGGCGAAGAAAAATACAAAAAATGGGTGCTTGATTATGTAGATGCCTGGATGAAGCGTATTGCCGAAAACGGAGGTCTTCTTCCAGATAACATTGGTCAAACCGGTAAAATTGGAGAATATAGAAATGGTCAATGGTGGGGCGGTTTGTATGGCTGGTATGGCCGATACGGAGTTTTAATGCAATTTTCTGCGCTTTCAGTGGCTAGTGAATGTGCCTATATGCTAACAGGCGATCCTAAATATCTTGACCTACTTCGCGGCCAAATAAACAGTATCATGCAGAGAGCAAAATTTACCAAGGAAGGTCAAATGTTGGTACCCTTTCGTTATAAAAAAGAGGGCTGGTATAGTTATCGACCAATGATGATCCAGGATCTAGCTCACCTCTGGCATGCTTCTATGGACCCTGAAGATTGGAAAAAAATTGAGGTATTGATGAAGGGCAATAAATTCCATCCATTATGGGGAGAAGGCGTTTGGGGTCAGAATACTCTTGGAGAGCTTGATACGGTTGTTTGGAAAAAGGCTGAACCATTTGACTGGAATCTTGAAGAAAGCATGGGTGATCGTACCTTTGGACTTACTGAACATGCACGGCTCATGTACTATGCAGGAAAAAATCCCGACTGGCCTTTAGAAGTCCTAAAAGCAGATTACACCGAGGTGATGAAAAGAATGAACTTTATGCAGAATGATCCGCGTAATATTTATAGTATTCAAAAAGATGACCTATATCCAAATAATCCGGTAATTACCAAGGGGCTTGTTCAAACCACCATGGGAACTCCCCAAACAGTTTATAATGGAGGATTGCTCCGGGCAACGGTCAGATATTTTGATGGAGATTTGCAAAGGCCAGGACTTCCTCAAGATGTTTCTGCTCTGGTAGATGGTATTCAGGCGAATGAAACTAAGCTGCATCTAGTCAATTTAAATCCTGTAGAAACTCGAAAATTGATCATTCAATCGGGAGCTTTTGGAGAGCATTCATTCACTGAAGTAGCTGAAGGGCAAAGTAAAATTGCGGTGAATGGTTCTTATTTTATGGTTGAATTGCCTCCTGCCAGTTCCATTCATTTAACTATTGGGATGAAACGTTTTGTAAATAAACCATCCTACTCTTTTCCATGGAATAAAAAATATTCGAACTAGGATTAGTAATGAGCAATAAAAAATAAATAACAGATAAATTTACCAAGTGCAAGAATTATGGACAAGTTAAACTCAAGAAAATTCATTAATAGAACGATGGCACTTTGCCTTTCTGGAATAATGATTTATACGGGTTGCATGGTCTATCCAACTCTGGTTAAAAAATCTAGTCTGGAACGCACCTGGGCTGTTTACAAAGCCGATGCTGAGGGCACCGGCTATTCTGATCTAAACCAAATCAATACCGAAAATGTTCAGGAACTGAAACTGGCCTGGACCCATAAATTTAATGATGCCCCGCAAGGCTCAAGAGGTGGTAGCAGCGAAAGCAATCCCATCATACTTGATGGAGTGATGTATACCCTATCGGCCAGACATCGTGTTTACGCACTTAAGGCCTCAACGGGAGAGCAAATTTGGAGTTTTGACCCTTTCAATGGTGAAGCGGGCGGTGGAATAGGCAGAGGAGTTACCTATTGGGAACAAGGCGCAGATAAACGTATACTTTTTACAGGTGGCGATAATCTTTTTGCATTGAATGCAGCAACAGGGATTCCTATTTCCACATTTGGTAATCAAGGCCGAGTTAGTATGAATATTGGGATGCGCGGCGATCCCGATAAAATTTCTGTAATCCCCACCTCACCAGGAATTGTTTATCAGGATTTACTAATCATTGGTAACGAGGTTTCAGAATTATATGGTGCCGAGCCAGGGCATATCCGGGCTTATAATATCATTAGCGGTAAACTGGAATGGACTTTTCATACGGTACCACAACCGGGCGAACTTGGTTATGATACCTGGCCTAAAGAAGCATGGAAATATGTAGGTGGCACCAATAATTGGGGTGGTATGAGTTTAGATGAAGAACGCGGCATGGTATTTTTTGGAACAGGATCTCCTACCTATGATTACTATGGTAAAGATCGGATTGGAATGAACCTGTTTGGAAATTCTGTTGTTGCACTTGATGCAAGAACAGGCAAATACAGATGGCATTTTCAGACCGTTCATCATGATCTTTGGGATTATGATCTTCCTGCAGCTCCTAATCTGATCACGGTAACTCATCAAGGTAAAAAGGTAGATGCTGTAGCTCAAACATCAAAATTAGGGTATATCTATACCTTTAACCGCGACACCGGCGAGCCATTATTCCCCATTGAAGAACGTGCGGTCCCGGCATCAGATATTCCGGGAGAGCAAGCATGGCCTACTCAGCCAATCCCTACAAAACCAGCACCTTATGCTCGTCAATCCATAACCAAAGATGACCTTAGCTTTTATACCAAGTCCTCGCATGATAGTCTGTTGAATCGATTTAATGCCTTCAGATACGAAGGTCCTTTTACCCCTCCATCAATCCAGGGAACATTTATGATTCCTGGAAGTCGCGGTGGTTCAAGCTGGGGAGGTGGTTCTGTAGATCCTGAAAAAGGTATTATTTATGTAAAATCAAATGATTCGCCTGAGATCGCAACACTGAAAAAAGTGGTAGAAAATGAAACTGCTAACCTATCTGCATTTAACCAGGGGAAAGCACTTTATAATACCTATTGTGTAAGCTGCCATATGCCTGATAAAAATGGAGATGAGCAGGGAAACCCATCATTAATTGCCATTGAAACAAGATTGACTAAAGAGAATGCCTTAAACAAAATCAAACGTGGCGGTGGAAAGATGCCATCATTCGCAAGTGTGATAGCCGGAAAAGAAGAAGCGATTATTTCTTTCCTATTTGAAAAGGAATCAAGTGCACGCCCATCAAGAGAGCAAAGTTTCCTGAAAGAAATTCAGGAAAATGAATCGGCAAATAAAGCCGGTATTAATACTCCAAAAGAAGATAAATACCTTAACCTGACAGCCTATGGTCAATTTACCGATGCGAATCGCAGACCGGGAATAAAACCGCCATGGGGACAACTTCATGCCATAAATTTGAATACCGGAGAGTTTGAATGGTCAATTACCTTAGGTAATGAGCCTGAGGGGCAAGCTCTAGGTGGGCCAGAAACTGGGGCAAGCGGATCTGCAGGACCATTAGTTACCCGCGGCGGATTATTGTTTATTGGGAGTACCCGCGACAAAAAATTCAGGGCTTTTGACCAAAAAACCGGGGAAAAACTTTGGGAAACCACCCTGCCTGGAATTGCCAATGCAAATCCATCTACCTATTGGAGCAAAGGCAAACAATATATCGCTATTTCGGTAGGTGGTGATACTGCTAATCCGGCCGGATATGTGCTAAGTTTTGCACTGCCAGATAAATAGATCTTAAATGATCCTAATACAACTGGCTTAAAAATAAAAAATCTGAGAAAAAATGAAAAAAACAGAAGAATCTGCTTTTAGTGCACCTGGATCACGCCTTTACTCATTAGACGCCTTACGGGGTTTTGATATGTTCTGGATAATAGGCGCCGAAGAAATATTCCATAGCCTGGCTATTATAACAGGTTATCCGCTTTGGGTTGGCATGGCGGAGCAGCTAACCCACCCTGCTTGGAATGGATTTCATTTTTATGACCTTATTTTTCCGCTTTTCCTTTTTTTAGCAGGAGTTGCAACACCCTATTCTGTAGGACGTGACCTAGAAAATGGAAAAACACGCAAACAATTACTTTTCAGAGTTATCAGAAGAGGATTGCTACTTGTTTTGCTTGGGATAGTTTACAATAATGGCTTGAAGTTTAGAGGCAGTATTGATGATTACAGGCTTTGCAGCGTGCTCGCCCGTATCGGGCTTGCCTACATGTTTGCAAATATCATTTACCTATATAGCAAACAAACAGCACAGGCAATCTGGTTTGCAGTTCTTTTGGTAGCTTACTGGCTAGTTTTAAAATTCAACTCCGCACCCGGATTTGCTCCCGGCGACCTTAGCATGGAAGGTAATTTTGCATCCTATATTGATCGTTCAATCCTTCCCGGGAGGCTTTACCTTAAGATACATGATCCAGAAGGGCTGATGTCACTGGTACCATCCATCAGTACTGCACTTCTGGGTATCATGACCGGTAGCCTACTCAAAAACAGCCCAAAAACAAAAAAAGAAAAGGTGGTTTACATGGCTATAGCGGGTATAATATCTATTAGTATAGCGCTGATCTGGAATCTGGATTTTCCAATAAACAAAAATTTATGGACGAGCTCATTTGTAATGCTTGTTGGTGGATTTAGCCTTATCTTGCTGTCTCTATTCTACTATATCATTGATGTTCTGGGGTATAAAAAATGGGCGTTCTTTTTCAAAGTGATTGGCATGAACTCCATATTAATTTATGTTTCAGGACGCTTTATTGATTGGGAGTATGCCAATAATGGCCTCTTTACCTGGCTATTTCAACTTAGCGGCGAACCCTATGATGCTGTGGTAAAAGCAATGTTTTATGTTTTTGTACAATGGGGTTTCTTATACTTTCTGTATAAAAAGAAGGTATTTCTGAGGGTTTAAACTATAAATTTTCAGGCATGTATGCCCGGAATGCTTAGGCTACTATGTCATGAAATAGGGTATTAATAAAGGTCTTTTAAAAAATTATTGCCTTGTTTGGAATAGAATTTCCAATTAACTCAGCTTTATGCTAAATTCATCATTCAATTAAACAACACGCATGAATATCTTTAAACTGAAATCCTTTTATCTTGCCGCCTTTCTATTATTTAGTCAGTGTAGCCTTGCACAGAATGATAAGGGGAAAATAGATTTTGAAACCTATAATCCACCCTCATCACTTGTGGTTCCGGAGCATGTTAAAGGCAGAGCTAAATTCCCTTTTATTGATGTTCATAACCATCAGAATAATATGCCTTCGCAGAATCTTGGAAATTTATTATCAGAAATGGATAAGTTAAACATGAAAGTCATGGTCAATCTGAGCGGACGCAGCGGCGAGTATCTGGCATCTGCAGTAAAGAATGTGAGGCAAACCAATGCAAAGCGCCTGATTGTATTTGCTAATATCTCATTTACAGGAATTGGAGAAGCATCCTGGACAGAAACTGCAGTTAAGCAGCTTGAAGACGATGTAAAAGCGGGTGCACAGGGACTGAAAATATTCAAAAGCCTAGGACTTTCTGTTAAAGACACTAAAGGCAAGCAAGTAGCTGTTGATGATCCAAGGATAGAGGCCATCTGGGAAAAATGTGGGCAACTCGGAATTCCTGTATTGATCCATACCGCAGATCCCAAACAATTTTGGGATGAGCCCAATGCTCAAAACGAACGCTGGCTTGAACTTATAACCCAACCAGGCAGAAACAGAAGTGCATCGGATGGTTATTCCTGGGAAGATTTGATCAAACAACAGCATAATCTAATCAAAAAACATCCACGTACTAATTTTATCATTGCCCACTTTGGCTGGTTTGCAAATAATCTGGACTATCTGGGTACACTTCTGGATACCTATCCCAACATGAATATTGAATTTGGAGCTATCATTGCAGAACTTGGTCGCCAACCACGCATGGCCAAAAAGTTTTTCGAGCGCTACCAAAACCGAATCCTATTTGGAAAAGACAGCTGGGTACCTTCAGAATACAGTACGTATTTCAGAGTTCTTGAAACCGAAGATGAGTACTTTCCATACCATAAAAAATATCATGCTTACTGGAAAATGTATGGCATTGGGTTAAGTGATGAAGTGTTAAAAAAGGTGTATTATAAAAATGCAATCCGCCTGATACCAGGAATTGATAAATCACAGTTTCCTGATTAATATCAGCTGTCTGACATTATAAAATATACTCTAGCCATAGGTTTTAAATTTCAGGGTCCAATTCATGATGGCTCCGGAGCATAGCAATGAATTTAGGCTCCAGTTTTATACCCTTACTTTTGCAATACAGAATAATATCAATACCCAAACGCGTGTTTGAATGATTAAAGCGAACCTGCTTATTCAATTTTAGAAAACCAATTTTATCCAGCTGCTCAAACGAGGTCTGGCCCTTAACTTTTGGAAGATAAACGATGCAATTTGTAAAACTAACACCCAGTTCAGAGTCTAGGTCATAGGATATTTTTGACTGATCATCAATTGAGGGTTCAAATTCGCAGTCGCTAAATGAAATTCGGCCGCTAAACTCTAGATTATCTTTTTCAATCATTTGAATAGTACAGTTCTCAAATTTTAAATTTCCAGAACCACTACCTAGATAAGCACGCAAGTTATTACAATCCTGAATTCGAATATCAGGATAAAGTGCATCTGTACGTTTACCCTCCTGGATATCATTTAAATATAAATGATTCCTATCGGAGAGCTTGTTTCCGATGTTTCCACTTAAATTTTCAAGGTCAATATTGCGGAATAACATCCTTGAATTAAATACCAGACGGACACCATCATAGGAACCTTCTTTTGACATGTGAAATTTAGAGCAGTC
>CAMDQV010000075.1 GCA_945906015.1 Pedobacter schmidteae
TTCGATGCTCCTTTCCCGTTTTACAATCCAATTCAACCAATGCCATCTTATCCCGATTCTTGTTTGACAAAGCATAGATACAACTATTGTCAGCGCTAAATGCTACAGGCAAAATGCTGGTTTTGAAATTATTAGTTAAAACAGGACTAAATTTTTTATTTTCACTATCACGATAGAGTAAGGTTTCATTAACCCCATCACTCGCTATTGCCATACGTAATTTACCGAGAGGATCAGAGTACCACTTCGTTATATTGCCCGGATTCTGAAGTAGTAAGGATAGTTTACCAGATTGAATATTTAACCTATAGGCATCAAATACTGTAGAATCACGCCTGTTAAGAGCAACTAATACCTGATTATCAAAAGTACGCCCTGTAGTAATTAACCTGATCTTTGCATAGTTAAAAGGCAATAACTCCCTTTTATTTGTTCCATCAATTTTTACTGCAAATAATCCAGCATCTTTATCTTCAGCACCGCTTTTCAAATAAAGTATCTCATTATTACTTGCCCAAAAATAGTTCGAAATACTGCGGTTACTATCACATGTTAACTGGGTGGTATTTTTGCCATCCCAAGTTTCTACATAAATATGAATGCGATTATTATCTGGTTTCAGATAGGAAATAAAGTTCCCATCAGGTGATACCAGGAAAGATGTTTTAATAGGCCCACTAAAAAAAAATTCAATTGGAATTCGCTCAACTGTTCCTTCAAATGAGCAGGACACCAGAGCCAGCAAAACAAATAAAAAAAAGTAATTTCTAATTACCTGCATTATCCAATAAATTTATTCAAATTTCGCTCAAAAAAAATTAGTCACCTACTCATTGCAGAAAATACTGATAAATGTTACAACGAAAAATTGGTCGTATTACGTTTTGTAACTAATCTTTCAATGTAATGATTTACAATATAATCATAAAAAACCCATCGTAACATTTAAACTACATGGCCAATTTATTGCAATAACATGAGCTAACTGGCCTGAACTTTAATTCAGACTTTCAGTCAAATTTAATAGCAATTCCCTTAACTTTAAGGATTCAGAAAATTAAGTATACCAATTAAATCATGAAGAGAATCATCATTTTTCTTATTCTGATAATTTCCTCTTTAGGACTCAAAGCTCAGCTAAGTTCGGAGGAGGCACTGGCCATGCAATATTTTCAATCAGGCGACTTCGAGAAGGCGGCTATACTGTATGAAAAGCTTTTCAACCGAACAAAAAACACAAACTTTTACGATCCGTATTTCAACAGTTTACTAAAGATCAAACAATTTAGTGAGGCTGAAAAATTATCTCGAAGCTTACTTAAAAGCAATCCAGGCAATTTCACCTATTTAGTTGATATTGGCCGTATTTATCAAGAAAAGGGTAATCAGGAAAAAGCATTAGAATGGTTTAATACGTTGATAAGAACTATGCCCGCCAATGAGTTTGCTATCAAAGATCTTGCAATAACCTTTTATCGCGCTGAGGCTTATGATTTTTCAATTAGAGCTTTCATTACCGGCAGAAAGCTACTCAATAATGAAAATGCTTTTAATTACGACTTGCTCAGTTTGTACCGGTTCCGTAAAGACAAGCCAAATCTTATTCACGAATATATAAATCTTCTGATTACAAATCCTGAAGCATTACCACAGGCACAAAGTGTTCTTGGAAATATTCTGGAGGGAAGTGAGGATTTTAATCAGCTAAGAACATCGATCTTACGCAGGCTTCAAAAGCAGCCACAAAGCATAGTTATGACAGAATTTTTAACCTGGCAATATATCCAGCAAAAAGATTTTGATATGGCTTTAAGGCAGACATTTGCTTTAGATCGCCGACTTAAAGAAGATGGGAACAGGGTCTTTGACCTTTCCCGTTTACTGATATCCAATCAAGCATTCGATCAAGCCATTGAATCATTAAACTATCTGGTATCAAAAGGTGCTGAAAACAACTATTATATCCCAGCTAAAATTGAGCTCCTTAATGTAAAAACAAGGCAATTAACTTCCATAAAGTTCAGTAAAGAAACTCTGATCAATTTAGAAAATGATTTCAACGCTCTTTTAAACGAATATGGAAGAAGTTCGGGAACAGTATTTGCAATACGTCAACTAGCCAATTTGCAGGCATATTATCTCGGAAAACCAGCTGTTGCAGCACAACAATTAGAGAAATTATTAGAAATCAATGGCTTGCCGCCACATATTATCGGACAAACAAAGTCGGATCTTGGTGATATTTATATCCTTACGGGAGAGGTTTGGGAAGCAGCTCTTTTATATGGCCAACTTGAAAAAGCTTATGCAAATGAGCCATTAGGACAGGAGGCAAGATACAAGAATGCAAAATTAGCTTATTACCAGGCAGATTTTATATGGGCAAAAGCACAACTTAATGTGCTAAAAAGTTCAACCTCCCAATTAATTGCAAATGATGCACTAAACCTTAACCTGATTATTTCGGATAATCTACAAAACGAGACAGATACTGCAGCACTCAGAAAGTATGCATATGCAGATCTTATGATTTTTAAAAATCAACCCGATAAAGCATTAACTATACTGGATAGTATACCTATTCTTTATCCAGGAAATTCACTTGCCGATGATATTTTCATGGCAAAATCAAAAATTTTTATCAAGAACAATGAGTTCAACCAGGCAATTGAGCAGCTAATCGGAATAATTGAGAATTATCCAACAGAACTTTGGGGTGATGATGCGGTATTCATTCTGGCCGATATTTATGAAACAAAATTAAACCAACCGGCTAAAGCACTTGAATTATTTCAAAAAATAATTACTGATTTTCCGGGCAGTTTATATGTGATAGAGGCAAGAAAACGTTTCCGTAAACTGAGGGGCGATAAGCTCGGATAAAGGCATAAAGAATAATTTATAAATCCCTATTCCTATATTCGCAACATGATATTATTTAATATAACCATAATTTTGGATGATGAGATTCATAATGAATGGTTGCACTGGATGAAGACGAGACAGATTCCGGATGTAATGAATACAGGATGTTTTGTTTCTAACCGCCTGCTTAATGTATTGGACTCTCCAAACGAAGGACTTACCTATTGTGTTCAATACATTTCTGATTCTTTAGAAAAGCTGAATGAGTTCAAACAAAAACATGACCATTCCATTCAGGCTAAACTACCTGAGCAATTCAATAATAAACTTGTACTATTTTCAACGGTAATGGAATTTATCGACAATCAATGAACATACTAACAACAAAAATTAAAGGGCTTTTTTTAATTGAGCCAAAGATTTGGATAGACGACCGAGGCTATTTTTTTGAAAGCTATAATAAAAAACACTTTGAAGAAGCTGGTATACATGTAGATTTCGTACAGGATAATCAGTCACTTTCACAAAAAGGAACCTTAAGAGGCTTACATTCACAGGCTGATCCCCATGCTCAGGGAAAACTTGTTCGTGTAATTCAGGGAAGAGTCATTGATGTTGTGGTTGATATAAGAAAGAATTCGGAAACCTATGGAGAACATTTGGTGGTGGAGCTTAGCGGAAAAACGAATCAGATGTTTTGGGTACCGCCCGGATTTTTACATGGCTTTGTCACTCTGGAAGATAATACCATTTTTAGTTACAAAGTTTCAGGACTTTATAATAAATCAGCTGAGTTTGGGGTGCTTTGGAATGATCCTGAATTGAACATAGACTGGGGAATTTCACAAGATGAAGTGATCTTATCAGAAAAAGACCAGAATCTACCCTTATTTAAAGATCTTTTTTTATAACAAAAAAGCAGGAGCAATACTGCGACAATAAAAAAAGGGCTTATTCAACTCTACTTAATAAGATTGTAAAGTTCGTCCAGTTTAGGAGAAAGTACAATCTCTATCCGTCTGTTACGACTTCTGATGTCTGCATCATTACCCACTTCAATCGGCTGATACTCACCCTTACCAGTAGCTGTTATTCTATTACTTTCTATCTTTTCAGTTTCTGTCAAGAATCTAACAACTGAGGTTGCTCTAAGTACGCTTAGGTCCCAGTTATCTTTAACCTGTCCAAGATTCATTACACGCTGGTTATCAGTATGTCCCTCAACTGAAATATTAATTTCTGGCTGAGTTTTTAAAACCTTAGCAAGTTCCTGCAAGGCGAGCTTTCCCTTTTCATCAATAATGATGCTGCCACTACTAAACAAAAGCTTATCTGTAAGAGAAACGTATACTTTTCCATTTTTAATATCCACGCTTAAACCATTTTGCTGAAATCCTAGCAATGCATTCTGCAACTTATTCTTAAGTGCATTTGTTGCTTCATCTCTTTTGCGTAAAATATCTTCAACTTCTTTTAAACGCGCTTCACGCTTATTTAAATCATCAGAAAGCTTCCTAATTTCAGAAGATGAATTAGAACGTAATGAAGTATAGCTATCATTAAGTCCTTTTAACTTTTTTTCAAGAGTAGAATTCTTTGCTTCGAGCTCTGTAATCTTTACCTGAAGTATAGCAGTATCAGATCTCAAACTAACAATCTCACCCTCTAAAGAGTTTATCTTTATTCTTGCTGCTTCCCAACCCAGCGATAAGGAGTCTTTTTGTGCCAATAATGTATTCAACTTCTTTGGCGACATAACAACACAAGAAATTAATAAGCTAATAAAAAACAAAGCAAAAGCAGGGACAAATAATTTTCTCATATCAATAGGTTTATGAAATAGCATTTCTCAAAAATGCAATAAAAGGGTTCAATTTTGCAAATCCATTTACTATTTGTTCAACAGAACCCGAATTTATAAGTTCTGCATTATTAAGCTTGTGGCTAAATGTAAAACTCTTCAGTTTCAGGAATTCGATTTCCGGATGATCTTGATCATAGCCTTTTGGGCATGTTTTAAGTTTATATTCGGATTCGAGGTTCCCATAATACTTCATGAATGAGGGGTCTTCGATGATTAACCGAAAATCGCTTCCATTATAATCAATTTCTTGCCGGATCGCTTTTAAGAGATCAGCTTCAGGCATCCAGCAGCCTCCGGCAATAAAAGATTCTTCAGGTTGAATATGCAGATAGTATCCGGCTCCACTAAATTTTTTGCCATTTTTTGAAAAGCCGGCACCAAAATTATTTTTGTAAGGAGTTTTTACCTTGCTGAAACGAACATCTCTATATATTCTCATCACACATTCCTTTGGATCTAACGCGGAGGGAATTGCATGGTCAAATTTGGATAGGCCAGTTATAACCTTCCCCGCGAATTCTAGCACATTTAAGCGCGCATCATCATGCCTACTCTTATTAAGTTGGAACCAATCACGATTATTATTGGCCGCAAGATCAGTTAAAAACTTAAACGTGTCCGATTTTATCATTCGTATCGTATTCAGGGTAATACTTAATTTTAGGTGTTAGTAAATGAAGGAAAAGAACCTTTGAATACCGGTAATTAATTGGAGTAAGAACTAAAATAGACAGTAGAATAGTTGTGATATATAACCAGGGAGATTTATCATTATCCGTAATCAGGTAAGTAAGTAGGCCTACATTTAACATTTCAGCTACAACAAAGGCATAGCTAACATACATGGCGCCATAAAAATAACCGGGTTCAACTTCAAAGCGCATACTACAATTAGAGCAATGCTCATTAGTTTTCTGAAGATTCAAACCATATAACGACCCGGAAAATATCTTTCCCCTTCTGCATCGCGGACATTTTGACTTCACTATAGCTTCTAATTGTGATGTTTTTGCCATAGAAGATTGGAACTTGGAAAGTCTTAAAAACTAAATAAGAGTAATTTTAATTCAAATTAATCTTACTGTCCTTAATATTCATAGTAACATTTTTGCGTCTGTATTTTTTATACCAAAGAAACCCTACCCCGGCAATAGCCAAATAGGGTGCAGCCAGAAGATAGAGAATGCCATTGTTAAGACCCTTACCTTCTGTATTCCCATTTTGTACAGAATTGTCTGCATTAAGGGTACACATTGAACATTGTGCAGACGCATCAAGTGAGCTCAATGAAGCAACTATTAAAATAAAGCCAACAAGAATTATTCTCAAAGTTCTCATACTACAAAGATATGGTAAATCGAATAGTAAACACATTTATGAGAGCGATTGATCGGTTTTATGATAATCTCTGACACTATTCAGACAATTATTTAAAACGTGTAATAAGGCGATATCATCAAATAAACAATTACCCCTGTGACTGTAACATATAACCAAATAGGGTAGGTAAAGCGAACTAGTTTTTTATGCGCTTCAACCTGCATTTGAAGTCCCTTTTGAAAACTAAATAATACAAGAGGTAAAACTACAGCTGCAAGAATGATATGGGTTATCAGAATAAAATAATAAACAGTACGGATAAATCCATCACCGCCATAAGTAGTTTTAATTCCGGTAGCATGAAAAATAATATAAGAGACTAAAAAAAGCGAGGAAAAAATAAAAGTTAAGATGTTTAGTTTTTTATGCGTTGCTATATCTTTTCTTTTAATAAAATACAGGGATAGCAGCAGAAGGATACTGCAAGTACCATTAATTATCGCGTTAAATTTAGGAAGAAAAAGTACCCAGGAAGGAATTAGAGATTTATCAGGAAAAATATTGAGCACATTACTCTGTAATATGACTACAACAATTAAAACGAAAACAGAAATGCCTGTAATGAGCCTAGAAATAAATTTATTATTCATACTGATATATTTAATAGAGAATTTAGCGATCCTTGATATTTCGTAATTCTTCAGTAATTAGCACTTTAATTTCATCAATCAATAAGTTAACTTGATCCTGACCCCGACTGGAATCATAATAGCCTCTGATTCGTTTTTGCGGATCTAAAAGGATTAACATTGGGCTATGAATTATATTGAGCTTATTAGAATTATCCTGAATTGCATCTACCAAGAAATCTTGCTTGGCAATAGCGTATACTAAGGTCTTATCACCTGTCAAGAAATCCCACTTTTTGTTTTCGGCAACAAATGGCTTGCTATATTCAGCAAGTACAGAAGGACTATCATTTTCAGGATCCACACTAATCGAAATAAAACGCATCAACCTATTGTTATTAAAAGTTTTTGCAACTCGGGCCATTTCCTTGTTCATTCCCAAACAAAAAACAGGACAACGGGTATAGAAGAAATTGACAACCGTTATCTGGTTACTATCAGCAGGAAAACTAATGGAGTCAGCATGTTGGTTTAGAAATTTAAAGTCGCGTACTACATGATAAATAGTATCTGGAATCTGTTTACGACGTTTAATGTAGAAAGTTTTTGCTACCTGCTTGGTACCATAAATAGGAAGAGGACGATATCGATTCTGCCCTTTTTCCTTTAGTAAATAATATAGAGTACCTGGTACTGCCAATAGAATTAGCAGAATCAGGATTTTTTTAATGGGAAAAGAGGGTAAACTCATTAATTCATTTGAACAAACTGATAAGAGCCTTCAATTAACATCAAAACAATAAAGTAAATAATGAATATTAATGAAACTGTAATTCCAGTCTTCAATGCAAATTTTTCAAACTTAAGGTGCATAAAATATGCAACAATATAAAATGCTTTTACAAGAGTAAGAGCTATATAAGCAAAATTACCAATTCCGTGTCCTATCAAACCCTTAGGTATCATGTAAAGAGCTATGAAGAATTCAACAGCTGTTATTCCTAAAAGATAAAAGAAGACTTGCCAGATCTTTTTCTTGGTCATTCCCTCATGCTCTGTTGCATGCTCATCGTGTGTATGTTCTGCTGACATTATATATGGATTATCAGAATTTAAACTAAATAGAAGAAAGTAAATACAAATACCCAAACAAGGTCTACAAAGTGCCAGTATAAACCTACTTTTTCAACCATCAGGTAGCTTCCGCTTTTCTGGAAGACATTGAATATTACCATTAAAAGAATAGTAATATTAATTACTACTCCGGTAAATACGTGGAAACCATGAAAGCCCGTTATCGTAAAGAATAGATTAGCAAATTGTAGAGCGCCTATCGTGTCAATACCAATATAAGAAGCTGGAAAACTTCCCCACCAATACCCTTCATGATGCAAGTGCGACCATTCTAAAGCCTGACAACCTAGGAACATCAATCCACCTATGATAGTTGCTACCATCCACCAAACAACCTCTTTCTTAGAATTACGATGTCCTGCTTCTACAGCAAGAACCATAGTTACAGAGCTCATAATCAGGATAAATGTCATGACGCCCACAAAAATAAGGGGGAATCCATGATCTGCAATACCCGGAATAGATTGAAACACTACATCGGGATCAGGCCAGCTAATTTTACTAAAGCGTTGGGCTCCATAATAAATTAGAAAGGCAGAAAATGTAAAAGCATCTGACAAGAGAAAAAACCACATCATCAGTTTTCCATATTCTACAGCAAAAGGCGACTTTCCGCCACTCCAGGCGTCAGTTTTTAATTCATCTAGTTTTGATACAGTAGCACTCATTTAAACTATGGTATATTGATTTATTATTGATTCAAAAGTAAGAAAACATA
>CAMDQV010000076.1 GCA_945906015.1 Pedobacter schmidteae
CCTCACTCTTTTAAATTAGCAGTTCATAATACATACCTCCCGGCAATCAATGAGTTACTTTTTCATATAAAAGGGCGAGTATCGGAATGGGCTGAGATACCCATGCTGGCACATACTCATGGACAGCCTGCATCTCCTACTCTTTTAGGTAAAGAATTACAGGTTTTTGTAGAACGGATTGAGACTCAGCTAGCACAATTGAAGGATATTCCGTATTCTGCCAAATTTGGTGGAGCTACCGGAAATTTTAATGCACATCATGTTGCCTACCCAGGCATAAACTGGATTGATTTTGCAAATAAGTTTGTGAATGAACGACTTGAACTTAATCGTTCACAATACACCACCCAAATTGAACATTACGATAATTTTGCTGCACATTGTGATGCCTTGAAACGTATCAATACTATACTGATTGATATGAACAGAGATATGTGGTCATATATTTCTATGAACTATTTTAAGCAGCAAATAAAAGCCGGTGAAGTTGGATCATCAGCAATGCCGCACAAGGTTAATCCAATTGATTTTGAGAATTCTGAAGGCAATTTAGGATTAGCCAATGCCATATTTGAGCATCTGGCAGCAAAGCTTCCTATTTCAAGACTGCAGCGTGACCTTACTGATTCAACTGTTCTTAGAAATATTGGTGTACCCGTTGCACATACTCTTATAGCACTTAAATCTACTTTAAAAGGCTTTAACAAACTGTTACTAAATGAGTTTGCAATAAATACGGCTTTAGAAGCCAACTGGCCTGTAGTAGCAGAAGCTATTCAAACCATTTTAAGAAGAGAAGGTTATCCTAATCCTTATGAGGCTCTCAAAGACCTAACACGCACAAACCAACAAATTAACAGCAATACGATAGCCGAATTTGTTGACAAATTAAATATTTCTGATGTAGTAAAATCAGAGCTTAAATCAATTTCACCATTAAATTACACAGGGATCTAGGCAGTCATTCACGTGTCATAACTTCATTTGATAAAATTCAACGCTTTAAAATTGTTAATTTTATAGATAATCTTATAATTATGAGTACAGCAGCAGCAACAACAAACGTATATACAGAAATTACCCCTAACCCAGCAACGCGTAAGTTTTTAGTAAATAAACTATTAACCAACAACAGTATTGACTTTGCAACAAAGGAGAGTGCTGAAAAATCACATTTCGCAAGAGAGTTATTCAAGTTTAATTTTGTTACTGGTGTCTTTTTTGCCAGTAATTTTGTAACCATTACTAAATCTGAAACCGCACTCTGGGAAGATATAGAACCTATATTAAAAGAATTTGTTAAAGGCGCTGTGGAGTCAGAGCTTAATATAGTAGAGAAAGAACAAGAGTTAGCAAGTTTTGAAGGTTCAGAAACTGAAATTAAAATTCAACAGATATTACATGATTATGTTCGTCCGGCTGTAGAACAAGATGGGGGTGCAATAAGTTATAGATCATTTAAAGAAGGTATTGTTACCGTTGAGCTGAGAGGCTCATGTAGTGGATGTCCATCTTCTACAATTACATTAAAGTCTGGTATTGAGAACTTACTTAAGCGTATGGTTCCTGAAGTGACAGAAGTAGTTTCTGAAGCTTTATAAATAATAATATCTGCTAATTTAAAGCCCCTCTTTTGAAATGTTCTGAAGAGGGGCTTTTTTATGCCGGTTTTCTGTTGTCAGTTGTCTGAGATATGAGGTATGAGGTATGAGACCAATCAGTTAAATCACTTGATATTTGGTTGAATCTGAGCCCTTAAACTTTCTGCCCATTTTGATAATTCTTCACGCTGAACACTCGACAATTTGGCATCGTTGTGTATCAGTGTATAGGATTTAAGAGGCATCTCCCCTTCTTTTAACATTTCAACCACTTCCTCTAACTTATGATCTGCTTTTTTAGGTTTATAACTTGCAAATTCAGAAAAATTCAATTCAGATTTACCTTCCTTAACATGATCTGCAAGCCACCAGGCCAGGGGTTGTATTTCTGCATACCATGGATAAACTGTATTATTTGAGTGGCAATCATAACAGGAAGATCGGATCAACTGTTTGGTACTATCTGCTGCTTGAAAATTTGCAAAAATATCATTAGGAGTTACTGCATCAGACTGATTTTTAACTGGTTTAATGAATTGAATGAAAATTAAAACTCCTAAAAGAGCTATTAGTATTTTTTTAGTGATTGACATATTCGATTAGTTTTTGATTAACAATAATATAAAATTAATTAAAATATAGCTTGATTACTTTGACCAATTCTTCTGAAATATGACCATTGGTTGCAATTATTTCTCTTCTTGAAATACATTGATCACCACCCTTGAAATCAAAAATCTGTCCGCCAGCTTCACGAACCAGAACTATACCGGCAGCAACATCATACGAGTTCAAATTATATTCAAAGTATCCATCAAATCTTCCACTTGCTACATAGGCAAGATCAATTGCAGCAGATCCAATTCTGCGAATTCCATGACACTTTTGCATAAGAACTCTTAACACATTAAGATAAGGTTCCATATTTGCAAAATCATGAAAAGGAAAACCAGTTGCCAATAATGTATTTTCAATTGTTGGCGCTTTAGATACTGAGATACGCTTATTATTCAAGTAAGCACCACCATTTTTCCATGCTGAAAAGCATTCATCTCTATTGATCTCATAAACTACACCTAGCACAAGCTCGTTATCACATTCAAGAGCAATACTAACAGAGAAAGTTGGTATGCCATGGATAAAATTAGTTGTTCCATCCAAAGGATCAATTATCCAGTTGTATTTTTCACCCTTTACAGTGCTGGTTTTTTCTTCCGTAATAAATCCTGCTTCTGGCAATAAAGTAGCTAGTGCTTTAACCAGTTTTTGTTCAGCTGTTTTATCGACATAAGAAACCATATCGTGCAATCCCTTGTATTCAACTTTTTGACGATCAAAAACAAGTGCTTCGTTACGAATAAATTCACCAACTTCTAAGGTTAAAGAAATTACTTCGGTGCTAAGTTTAGAAAGATTCATAAATCAGGAAACAGCGTATTTATTTCCATTTTTCAGAGACCAAAATACACCAGCTATCCCTAAAATAATCAGAATTGTAGCAATAAGTTGCGCTTGAGTAAAGCTTAAACCAAGCGCGTGATATTTTGAATTAACACGAATCGATTCAATCAGAAAGCGTTCTACTCCATTAAAAATTAGGTAGCTAGACCACATTAACCCCGGTACTTTTATTTTATCTCTGAAGCCCCAAAGCAATGCAAAAATGGCCAGTCCCATCAAAACTTCATAAAAGGGAGTTGGAAATACCGGCAACGGTAATTCATTACAAAAAGGCCCGATGCATCCTGGTATAGGAATGCCTTCTCCTACTACATTATGAGGATATTTAAAAGACCAAACCCAATCAGGAGCCCAGCTTAACCAGAATGGTTTTGTGGCAAGATTAACAATGCCCCAATCACCATCACCAGAAAGCTGACAGCCAATACGACCTACGGCATAGGCTAGCATCATTCCTGGGCCGCCAATATCCAGCATATGAATCCATTTTATACCATATTTATTTGATTGATAAAGCACTGCTCCACCTCCCATTATCAAACCTCCATAAAAAGTTAAGCCGCTAAAAGATAATAGCCCAGCAATGGGATCTTTCACAAAATCATCCCAATATTCGAAATTATGAAATAATTTAGCACCCAAAAAACCCCAGATTGCTGCCCACATCAATAATGTGCCCATGATCTGGTAAGGATGTACTGTTTCTTTAATAATTTTAGGTTGACTTAATCTCTCTTTTTTATTTTCGGCATATGCCCAGTAAATAAATAAAGCTCCAACTATCAATCCTCCTAAAAAGCTACCTTTGGTTGAGAGAATAAATTCTTGCGGATTGGCTACAAAAGCGGTATAGTTCAAAAGTCCGTCAAGAAGTTTATAACCAACAAAAAATCCGAATAGTCCATTTAAAGCAAGATCCTGCATAGAAGCAGGCTCACCGATTTTAACGTCCCTGATAAAAGGATGAATAAGCCCCAATTTCTCTTTTCTTTTAAATTCTTGAGAAAGTGCCCAATAGCCTGCTGCAAATGCGATAGCTACAAAAAAACCAAATGTTTGTATAGGTAATGGAATATGTATACCTGTTAAATATTCAATCAGGTGTGTAATAGTTGGAAACATATACTTAGTTTAATCTGAAAGGATTTATTGTGCTAATCTATAAAATATGGAGAAAATAATAAGATAAAGACTCAAAGGTTTTAATGCACAAAGATATCTACTAGTTCTGAGATTTCCATATCCCCATCTGAAGCAATATTTTCGAATTTCACCTGTTTGATATCATTTATAAGTAAGGGGTCGTAAGGTGCTCTAACTTTTACATAATTGCGGCTAAAGCCATGTATGAACCCATTCTTATGATCCGCTTCGAAAAGTACCTGAGTTGACTTTCCAACTTGAGTCTGGTAAAATGCACGACGTTTTTTTTCAGATAAAATATGAAGCATTTTACTCCGCTCTGCTCGCAAAGTACCTGGTACTGCTCCTTTCATTTCTGCAGCAGCTGTATTTTCACGCTCCGAATAGGTAAAAACATGCAAATATGAAACATCCAGCTCATTCAAAAAATTATACGTGTCAAGAAAATCTTTTTGTGTTTCGCCCGGAAAGCCTACAATTACATCTACACCAATACAACAATCAGGCATCAGACTTTTAATGTTTGCAACTCTTTGAGCATAAACTTCTCTTTTGTAACGTCTGCGCATAAGTGCAAGAACCTTATTAGAACCTGATTGTAAAGGAATATGAAAATGAGGCACAAACTTATTGGATTGAGATACAAATTCAATAATCTCATCCAAAAGAAGGTTTGGTTCAATAGAAGATATCCGGATTCGATCAATCCCATCCACTTGGTCAAGAGCTTGAATTAGATCGAAGAATTTATTTTCACGAATTCCATCTATGATTCCAAAATCGCCAAGATTTACCCCTGTAAGTACAATTTCTTTCACACCAGATGCTACAATTTTATTCGCCTGCTCAATAACATGTGGTATAGTATCGCTTCTGCTGGCTCCTCTTGCTAATGGAATAGTGCAAAATGAACAGGTATAATCACATCCATCCTGAACCTTTAAAAAAGTTCTGGTTCTTTCACCAAAAGAATAAGAAGAAATAAAATCCTTTGCTTCTGAAATATCCTGATTAAAGATTAGCGTTTTTTCCTGTTTAGTTAGGTCAGTAATATAATCGATGATCATGAATTTTTCTGCAGCACCAAGTACAATATCAACACCAGGAATTTCAGAGATCTCTTTGGGTTTGAGCTGAGCATAGCAGCCAACCACAGCGATATAGGCGTTTGGTGAATGCTTCAATGCTTCTTTTACTACTTTTCGGCATTTTTTATCGGCATGATCAGTAACAGAGCACGTATTAATAAGATATACATCTGCCTGATCTGTAAAGGCTACAGTTTCAAAGCCAGCATCATTAAATTGCCGTCCGATTGCTGAGCTTTCAGAAAAGTTGAGCTTACAGCCCAGTGTATAAAATGCTACCTTTTTACTCATGATTTTGGCAAAGATAAGAAATGTGCCTGAAATGCTTAATACAACACATCAGCAATTGAATCAGGTATATTATTGATCTCCCCAGCGATAGGAATCATGATTAAAACCAGCCAGATCTATCACTCTGTTTACAACTGTTTCAGCTACCTCTTCAATACTTTGTGGTAAACTGTAAAATGAAGGAGTTGCCGGACAAATAATACCGCCAGCTTCAGTAACTGTCTTCATATTATTAATATGGATCAAATTATAGGGACTTTCTCTTACCACTAGGATCAGTTTACGTCTTTCCTTTAAAACCACATCGGCAGCGCGACTTATCAGCTCATCCGAAATACCACCAGCAATTCGGCCTAATGTCCCCATGGAGCATGGACAAACAATCAGCGTATCAAAACCAGCAGAACCCGATGCAAAAGGTGCGGTAAAATCTCTTTTGTCAAAAAACTTGAATCCGTATTCGTTAAAGGAGCTATTACCAAGTTCATGGTGCCAAACATCTTTAGCATTATCAGACATAACGATTCCGAGATCAGCGATCTGATCTTTCAATAATGATAATTTATCAAATAAAACCTTCGCATATATAGAACCACTTGCCCCTGTTATAGCTATTGCAATCTTACGCTTATTCATTCGTGTTAATTATTAATAACAAGTATAATCTCTTCTTGAATTATGAAAAAGGAATATTGGTCAAATATCCTTCATTTAATTCGTAAATAAAATTGAATTATCTGCCCATAGCATATCGAATACCTTTAAGGATATGCTGCAAAAAAATAGGTTCTATATTTTATCATCGGCATGTCCTAAAGCCGTATAAAATGCTCTGCCGACTTCAAATTTATGATAACAGGCCATAGAATGATACTTTTCATTGATTTACGACTATCTATTTTTGAATTTCATTTTTGCCTTTTCTCTTGAGCTGTAATTATAATCTTTACTATTGCTTTGTTTTTTAGCATGAAATGCTGAACCTGATTCAGTGTCCTGAACTTCAGTTTTAACAATCTTCTTCGGTTTATCCTTTTCGATCACAAGATCTTCTGGTAATTCAGCCAATGGAATTGGGAGGCCAATTGCCTGCTCAATCTTTTTCACCATAGACAGTTCCAGATCAGTTGCAAAGCTAATAGCCAGCGCATCGCTGCTCTCAATAGAAGTGCTCTTTACAATCCTGCCGATAAAACTTTCTAGTTCAAGCGGCATCTCCAGATGAAAAATGAATGGGATATCATTTAGGTTAACTGATTCTTTAAGATCATCTGCTAAAAGTAAAATTCTTGTATCCTCAGAATGCTTAAAATCATCCATCAGGTCAAAACCCGGATGATCGAAAAATAATGGTTTATAGATTGCAATTTCTTTGTCAAGGTATTTAAACAAACTTTTAAATACCTTTTCGGCAGTAAGTCTGGTATTAACAAATACAAGCACCTTAGTAAATACCTCTTTGTCTTTTAATAAAAGGTTGAGCAGGTTGACCTTAGTTTTAAAATCAGGAACCTTGTAAAGAATCTGTTCGATGGTTTCCAGCTTTTGCTCTCCAAGGTCATCAATTTCAAAAGTTGTTGCCCGGTTCATAAACTGACTGGTTAAAAGATTCAGTTTATCATGAAAAACATCGGTAAAAATTAAATGCTGACATTTAACAATACTCCTAGCAAGTTCAGCAACAGGTAATTGCATACCACGTTTCACTATTTCTGCAGCATCATCTACAATGAACATCATGATCTTATTCAGATTCAATCCCAATTTCAAATAGATTGCTCTTGCACGATCTGGGGTAGCAACCACAATATCAGCACCATCAGCAAGAGCATTCATCTGAGATTCCATTCCTCCTTCAGAATATAATCCTACAATCCGAATAGTTTGCTTTTTATTTAAAAGTTCATATCGTTCAATAACTGCTAAGACATGTTCTTTATCAGGCACAAGCACCAAAGCTCTGGGTGCTTCTTCAAAGCCATATTTTAATCGCATCAATGAACCTAGAACATACGTGCTTGTTTTACCCGATCCCTGAGGTGCAATGGCAATAACATCCTGCGCTCCTAGAATACGAGACATGGTTTTAAGTTGAATATCTTTCGGACCCAGATAACCTGCATCAGTCATAGCTCTGACCAATGGCTTATTCAGCTTCAATTTCTCTAACAACACCATGCAAATAGATTTTTAATATTGATGGCAAAGGTAGCAGATAGTATTGAGTATAGAGTATAGAGTATAGAGTATTGAGTATAGAGTATAGAGTATTAAGATAGATTCTGCTTCATTTCAAAACAGCACCTCAGACTTCATACCTCAAACTTCATACCTCAGACAACTGATAACAGACAACTGTCAACTATTTTTTGAGTATTGAGTATTAAGATAGATTCTGCCTCATTTCAAAACAGTACCTCAGACTTCAGACAACTGACAACAGACAACTGACAACTATTTTTTGAGTATTGAGATATCAAACACCACCAAAATTCCTATTCAAGCAACAAAAGATCATCTTCCTCATCACTTAAGCTTAAAGAGATCGTATCTGCTCCTGCAATACCTTCAATAGAACCCTTGATACTTGAAGCATTCAGCAAGACTTTATCCAACTGCTTTTCACGCATCTTCCACATTTTCTCCATCGCATCGCGTTCTTTATGAATGGATAATCGCATACTCATATAACCTTCGCGAATAGCCTTCCATTGCTCTGAAAACTCTGCTCCTGTAAGGTAATCATACAACATATGCATTTTGTCGCCTCTGTTCTCTTGCGATTTAGTAGCATTAGAAAGGCGAATAATACCATC
>CAMDQV010000077.1 GCA_945906015.1 Pedobacter schmidteae
TACGAGATCTCCAATAATGGATCACTAACAAACAGGACATTATTTGCAGAAATGGGCTCTGATGGTATGACACTTGATAATAAAGGTAACTTATATCTTACCGGCCGTGGTGTGACTGTGTTTAATTTGTCAGGTAAACAGATAGCGCATATCGAAATTCCAGGTTGGACTGCAAATGTCTGTTTCAGCGGAAAAAAGAGAGATGTACTGTTCATAACATCAAACACAGCAGTGTACACCTTGCAAATGATTGTAAAGGGTATTTGAGAAAATTTATTCATAAAAAAGCCCTTTAATAAAAATTAAAGGGCTTTTTATCTTGTTAAACTTTTTATCTGGAAGGAATTGCAACTACTTCACCTTTGATATAAATTACTTTAATCGGGGTTTTTGCATTCGACCTAATAGTTAAGCCCTTACTGAAT
The DNA here is from genome assembly GCA_945906015.1 of Pedobacter schmidteae. Taxonomy (GTDB): domain Bacteria; phylum Bacteroidota; class Bacteroidia; order Sphingobacteriales; family Sphingobacteriaceae; genus Daejeonella; species Daejeonella schmidteae_A. The sequence goes on from CAMDQV010000077.1 coordinate 426, forward strand.
GGTGCAAGAGCAGCAGCATTGTAGGTAACTGAAATAGTTCCTGTTTGACCTTTTAAGACTGGTGTGTTGGTGTATTTAGGAACGGTACAACCACAAACACTTTCTATATTGGTAATAATCAATGGTTCATTTCCGGTGTTTGTAAACTTAAACTCAACACTAACTGGTTTACCCTGTGGGATCTTTCCAAAATCATGAGTTTCCTTTTCAAACTTAAATTCAGCCTTTTCTTCAACTTTAAATGCTGTTACAGAAGCGAATAAAAATACTACGCTGCAAAGAATGATTAACTTTTTCATACTTATTTATTTGTTTTTTAATGGTAATAAAGCGTGCATGAACTTAAAATATTTCGTTTTGCGAACATTAGGCTCATGCATTATTTCTAATAATTTAACGGTTTATGTTTTATGCTTTCAATTATACGAAGAGTATTCAAATCAGTATAAAAAAAATCGCGGTTACCTAACAGCAACAAAATTAATAATTTAGGTGGTTAGAATTCAAATTTTTTAACAATTGTTATTCAAATGTTACCTGAAAGATTGCTAAACCATACAGATTTTATCAAGCTCAAACAAAAAGATAACAGTAAAAAAAGCAATAAAAAAAATCGGAAATTTCTAAAATAGCAGCCAAAACCTTACCCAATTTCTCAGAGGTAAAGGTTATTGATCATGCAGCTATTAAAATCTTCTTTCCGGTTTTTTATCTTCAGAAATACGTACACCTATTTTCCGGCCATACAATTCTGTTCCGTCAAGTGCTTCAATAGCTTGCTGTCCGGCAGCCTCATCATCCATTTCAACAAAACCAAAGCCTTTACTTCGGCCACTTTGTTTATCGACGATCAGCTTCACAGAAGTAAGCTCACCATACTTTTCAAAAATTTCTCTTAATTCCTTCTCATCTACTTTAAATGGAAGGCCTCCAACGAATATATTCATATGTTTATTGATTGTTTAGTTTCATATTATTGATTTACCAAACCCTGGTAATATGGGTGTTTATCGATCCTCGTAATTTCAGGATCACCTATAGCTGTTAATACACGTCGGGCACCTACCAGTGTCCTGGATTGAAAATCATCATAATTCTTTGAGCCACTGATCATGCTATTGATCCTAATAAGTCCGGCAGCCTGAATAAAATCCCCATTACCAATATAAATCGCTGTATGGCTTACTCTCCTATTGCGTTTATCAGCTGCAAAAAACAAATGGTCGCCGGGTTTCAAATTGTTCAATGCCTTTGAGATGCTTAACGTATCATTCTCAAGTATATCTACTTTATCGCCAACAAGAGCTTGCTGCGATGCATCTCTTGGAAGTACTATTCCATTGAGAAGATAACTAGTTTTGGTGAAACCACTGCAATCCATTCCCTTAATAGAAGTTCCTCCCCATAAATAAGGAATACCAAGAAAATTACGAGCAGTTTTTAATATCTGCTCGGCAGTAGGATCAGGACGGTTTTTCCATAGATCAAAAGATTGAGCCCTTTTTATTGAAATGTAGGCGATACGTTTATCAGGAAATTCAATTTTATAGAATCCGTTTGATTCAGATAATACCTGTAAAATATTGCCTGCAACAAGATCAGAAATGGTTAAGGATGATTCAGAAGCTTCAGAATATGCAAACCCAAAAAGATCTGTATAAACTACCTTTTCTGCTGCCTGCCAGTTTTCATAATCTGTCTTATTCATTGGAGTAACTCCTTCGGTTTCAGTCCAGCTTAAATAATTATCAGGAGTGCGAACAAAAAAATGACCTTTTTCCCTCTTTAAAATTTTAACCGGAGTTCCTAAAGTAGCCTGGGTAGCCATCTCTGCTGCATGATTTGGAGCATATCGGGTATTAATCACAGAAAGGTTGGCAACACCATAGATCTTTCCTTCCAGATTCTTAGCGGGCAATACCTCATCATTGATGATCGCTGATATATTTTCTGATTTCAATAAAGCTCTTAATTCCTGAATTGCTTCAGCCTTAGTTACCTGTAAATTGAATGTTAAAGGTTCAGATGTTTGAAGTTTTAGCTGAAAAAATTCTATTCTTTTATCAGGCGCATATTTTTTTTGAATCTGAGCCGATAACTCATTGACACGCTTGATCAAGATAGAATCAGTCAGAGCTGCTTCTAAAGACAAACTGAATAATAGAGTAAGCGCAATTAAAAAAAGTTTTTTCATATAAAAATAAGTCGAAAATCATTATAGTCATGACATGACTACACTAATTTCAATTATCATTTAATCCATAAATTTAAACAAAGAATATTAAAAAATTATTAAAAAAGCATGCTTGTTATATTTTTGTATACCTGCATTTAAGCCTTTAATTTTCAATAGTTGATACGTTCAATTGTGAGAAATAATTGTCTTTAAGTATGAATTTGCTTTAGCCAATCCATCAGGGATGAATATTTATATGAAAAATTTAACTCTCTTTCAGTTCTTTCACTTGAAATGAGTTTCCACCTAAGCTTTTCTGAGATGAAAGTTGGTGGTTCTAGTTGTTCAACTCTTGCGGCCAAGGTATAAAACTCTTCTTTGCTAGGATGAGATGGAGAACAACCATTATACACTCCTTCTGCGGTTTGGGATGCTATCAGACAATTGATCAGGCTGATCACATCATACTGATGGATCATGTTTACTGGTGCAAGCCCGTTTGGTACATTTGTTTTACCTGCAAAAAATCTGCCAGGCATTCTTTTTGGTCCAATCAGGCCGGATAGCCTTAATAAAATTACCTTCATATTCAGGCCAGATAATAAGTCTTCAGTTTCTTTGATAACCATGCCTGATTCTGTTTCCGGATCTACCGCTGAAAATTCAGTCAGGATAGCATTAGAATCAGGATAAACAGAAGTAGAACTTATAAAAATCAGTTTTGAAACCTTACTTATTCTTAGTTGATCTATCATAGTTTTAGCCATTTTGCGGTAATTGGCCAAACCGTCAATACTTCTTCGTCCCGGTGGAATAGATATAATAAGAATATCTGCGTCTAAAAAGTCATGCAGATCCGGATCAATACTAGATGTATTAAATTGTATTAAAAATGGATCAATGCCTGCTTCTTTAAAGATTGTAAGTTTATCCTGGCTTGTTGTACTCCCTTTTACCTGAAAACCCCTTGAAATAAGGTTGAGAGCAAGCGGAAAACCTAGCCATCCGCAACCCAATAGACTTATTTTTGATTTATTTTCCATTTACTGATATCCCAAAGGTACATTGATTAATCCTTAATCTTGTTTTGCATCAGGTTTGAAACAATCCTGTTTAAATAAATAAATCAGCATGAAAAGAACAAATTAAGAATAGCAAATTAGGATGAGCTATAGATGTATTAATCATGTGCTCAAAGGATCTTTTTGAACCATTTTAACAAACCACCCTTATTAGTATATGGAGGATAGGCTAATTTACTGAAATCAAAATTTGACTGAAACATGATCCCACGTTCATGAGAAAAAGCCTTGAAACCATAGAAACCATGGCAGCTGCCATTGCCACTATTGCCAATGCCACCAAATGGAAGATTAGGATTAGAAATATGCAGCACCACATCATTTACGCAAGTTCCTCCTGAGGAGGTTTGCCTGATTGTATCCTGAACTATTGAATCTGATCCAGAAAATATATATAAAGCCAATGGTTTTGCTCTTTGGTTAATTAGATCGATCGCTTCCTGAATAGAAGAATAGGTAATTACGGGTAAAATTGGGCCAAAAATCTCTTCTTGCATGATTGCAGACGAAAGTGATACCTTATTTAAGATAGTTGGTTCAAGCGTATGATCTTCATCGCTATCTGTACCACCTTTCACAATGCAAGCCCCATCTTCAACGGCTTTATTCCTCAAATACTTTAAGCGATTATAATGCCCTGAACTAATGATCTTTCCATAACTTGTTCGATCAAGAATATTATTTTTACGATATAGTTGATCAATTTTTTTTGATGCAAGCCTCAAAAATTCTTGTTCCTGATCAGCTTTAACTAAAACATAATCAGGAGCAATACACGTTTGACCGGAATTCATAAACTTTCCCCAGACTACCTTTTCTGCTGCTTTCTCCAGATTAGCATCCTCGGCAATAATTACCGGCGATTTACCACCTAATTCTAGTGTTACCGAGCTCAGATGCTTAGCTGCAGCTTCCATGATCACCTTACCAATCTTCGGGCTTCCGGTAAAAAAAATATGGTCGAAAGGTAATTTTAGTAAAGATTCAGATAACTTGGCATCGCCTTCAAAACAAGCAACTTCCTTGCTTTCAAAATGATCAGTGATCAATTTTGTGACCAGAGCAGCGGTCGCGCTGCTTAATTCTGAAGGTTTAAGCATGGCTGTATTACCGGCAGCAATGGCTGAGACCAGTGGGGCCATGAGCAACTGAAATGGATAATTCCATGGTGAAATGATCAGAGAAACTCCTTTAGGCTCGTAATATATTCGGTTTCTAGTGAATAAACTGCTCATACTTGCTGAAACCCTTTTTGGCTTCATCCAGGAGGAAAGGTTCTTTATGGCAAAATCTATTTCAGCATAAACAAAATAAACCTCTGTTAAAGCGGCTTCAAATTCACACTTGCGCAAGTCTTTTTCAAGTGCATCAAAAATCAGCCTTTCATTATCCTGAATCAGAATCTTTAGTTTTTTAAGCTTTTCCTTCCGCTCATTTGCCTTGGTATTTCTTAACGTTAAGCTATGAGCCCTTTGCTGCTCAAATAAATGGTTTAGGTTTTCTTGCATAGGGGATAATTACGGATTTCAAGCAGACGAATTTGATTTCTAAAAATTCATAACCGGATGTTTCTGATCAAAATCTGTTGCTTTTTGATAGGCCTGGGTAATTTTTAATAATTTGCCTTCGCCAAATAACTGTCCGGTAAAGGTAATGCTTACCGGCAAACCATTTCTGAAACCATTGGGTAAAACTACGCAGGGGTGGCCACTTAAATTTGTCGCCAGTAAATTTTGCCCGAATGCCGGTGCTATAAAAACATCAATACCCTTCATTGTTTTATTGAGCTGCTCAATAAGTATAGTTCTTGCTCTGTTAGCCTGAATATAATCTATAGCTGGGATAAAATGAGCTGACCTGAAACCACTTGGCCAAGCATTTTTATCCTGCTTGACCATCAGGTCGTCACGATTCGACAAAGAAAGCTCCTCAAAAGCAGCGCCTGATTCAGCAAAAAGAACAATCAGCAGATCTCTGTAGGGCAATACAGGAAGTTCAATTGGAACCATCTCTGCTCCCATTTCCTTTAATTTTTTAAAACTCAAACTGTCATTTGCTGAATTAGCATATTTTCTATTGAATTCTGATGGGATATAGCCGATTCGAAATCCCTTTAAGCTAGATCCAATAGGCGAGCTATAGTTGAAAGGTGCTGAAATCAGGCTCAGGTCTTTATCATCTGTGCCCTGAATAGCACTGAATACGATGGCACAATCTTCTACACTTCTGGTTATTGGACCAAGCTTATCCATACTCCAGCTTAGGGCCATTGCACCATATTTACTGATTCTGCCAAAGCTCGGGCGGAGTCCGGTTGTGCCACATTCTGATGAAGGAGATACAATTGATCCAAGAGTTTCAGAACCAATCGCAAAGGGCATACATCCTGCCGCTACTGCTGATGCAGATCCAGCTGAAGAACCACTAGACCCACGTTTCAGATCCCAAGGATTTTTAGTTTTTCCACCAAACCAAACATCACCCATCGCTAACTCTCCCAAGGTCATTTTTGCGATCAGTATAGCTCCAGCATTCTCCAATTTAGTGATGACAGTTGCATCCACATCAATATTCTGATCTTTATAAGGAACTGCCCCCCAGGTTGTTTTGTATTCCTTTACTGCCAACAGATCTTTTGCTCCAAAAGGAATTCCATGTAATAATCCCTTGTACTTACCAGCGGCGATCTCAGCATCCGCCTTTTTAGCATTCCTCAAAGCACGCTCCTCTGTGATTGTGATGGCAAATTGTAGTCTTGAATCATATTTTTTGATCCTCTTAATAAAAAAGCGGGTCAATTCAACAGATGATATTTGTTTGGTACGTATCAGTTCAGCTAATTGTCTGACCGTAAAAAAAGCCAGTTCATCTTTCGATGTAGGCAGTTTCAAATTCACTTCTGCAGATGCCTTAAAATAGTTTGCTTTGTCTGGAAATTGATAAGCTACTGGAAGAGGATTGAAATTTAAAGCAGGTGAAACCGAATTAGGGATATTTAATTTGCGTATGGCTACCATACTCTTTCGCTGCCCTTCCAGGTCGGTGAGCATAGAATCAGCTTCTATATCGGTAAAATCTAGGCCCATAATTTTTTGGGCTTGTTTAACCAATAGAATAGTGATTGTTTCTTCTTCTGCCCTTTGGGTAATAAAACCACCAAGAGAAAAACTAATCAAACATAACAAGGCAATGATACTATTTCGGCGAGTAATGAGTTTCATAAAAGGTTATTAATGGTTGAGCATAAAATTAATGAAAGAAACAGTAAATTAAGCCCTCAGATAATATTAAATATGATACGTCGAATTTCCTGCTTTTTTATTCTGCTGATTACCTGTATTACTTTACGGGCACAAACCACAAAAACCGGTGTTTTGGTGATTGGTAATACACCCGCAGCTGTTGCAGCAGCTATACAATCTGCCCGTTCAGGTGCAAAAACTATGTACCTAACCTATTCATTATCAGTTAGCCCGATATTTTCTGAAGAAGACCTATCTTTTATAAAAGGTATTAAAAATCATTATTCTCTAAAAGAAAGAAAGAGATCAAAAACCAAAGACTCAATCATTGCCATGCCTGTACTACTTAACCAGGCCTCAAATCTAATAAAGGGAATTAGTGATACCGTTAATAATTTGACTATTAATAATAACAATGTGGTTGATGAGATTAAAAAAGATGGCAAAAGCTGGGAAATCAGATTAAAAGGCGGAATAAAGATTAAAGCTGATGTAGTAGTAGATGCAACCGAGAATCTTTCCATTGCGTCGATGCTCAGAATAGATACTAAAAAAACAATGATCATCACTGGTAATACTATTAATCCCTTTGAAAATAAGCTTTACAGAAGCTCAGTTACCATTGGATATCAGGAATCTGGTTCTTTTTTTACTATCCCCATGGGGGCATTGATTCCTCAGGCCGAAGAAAATTTAATTATTATTCCTAAACAAAGCGGTAAAGTAAGGCTATCAAAAATGTCGGCGGGACAAGCAGCAGGTACTATAGCAGCATATTGTGCCTTCTTTAAAACAAGTACCAAGACCATTAATGTGCGTGTAGTTCAGGGCGAATTACTCGCATTTGGTGCATTGCTGATCCCATATTCAGATATTGAACTGAAAGACCCTAATTTCCTTATTTTTCAACGATTAGGCCTTAGCGGACTTATAAAATCTGGTTTTACAAACGGTAAGATACAATTCGACACAGCCGGACTTGTAAGAGCAGAAGATCTACGAAGCTCAATGAAAGAGTTTTATACAAGAAGTCAGCTTTGGTTTGCAGATAATAAAAAAGATACCTTAACTATTAATGATGCCATCAGCCTATTTAAATATGTTGCTAACAGAGGAAATGAGCTAAATAAAGAGATTGAAGAAGGATGGAAGGTTAGCTTTAAACTGAACAGCATATTTGATCCCAAAAAAAATATCAACAGAAAAGAATTTGGCATTCTGGCCGATAAATATCTTCAGCCCTATAATATACGAGTAGACCTATCCGGTAATTTAATGAGATGACCTATTAAAATTCAAAGCAAATTTTAAAATAGTTAGGATCAAAAGCTTAAAAAAACAATTTATTTTTCTTTGGGATATTGTTAATCAGCAAATCTACTCTTTGACAGGGCCTTAATAATGAGGTTTTTAAAGCAACCATGATTGTTGATTG
>CAMDQV010000078.1 GCA_945906015.1 Pedobacter schmidteae
CGTTAATAATTATTGGATTAATAAATAATGAAGAATCCCGATTCTAATGTAAATACTGGCCGCGATGTTGCCATTGCTGTGCACATGGGTAATCAAGCCGCAGAGACTGAAAAAACGCAAAGAACGCAATACTGTAAAGATGAATATTGCGGATAAGAGATAATTAAAAATAATTTATAAATGGGCCTTAGGCCTTAAAACTGATTCCTATGAAAAATTCAGATAATCGCAGAGATTTTATTAAAAAAACCGTGACTGGAGCTGCTGCACTTTCGATTGGAGGTGTTTTGCCAGGTTTTAGTGCAAAAAGTTATGCCCGAATCTTAGGGGCTAATGAAAGAATTCAAGTGGCCATGATGGGTGTGAATAGCCGAGGGTTAGCACTTTCACAAAATTTTGCTGCTCAAAAGAACTGCGAGATTCGTTTCATCTGCGATGTAGACAAACGAGCGGCTGATAAATGTATTGATACAGTTTCAAAAATACAGGATAGTACGCCAATGGCACAGCCTGATTTCAGAAAAGCGCTAGAAGATAAACAACTTGATGCTCTGGTAGTTGCCGCGCCAGATCACTGGCATGCTCCTTCCGCTTTGCTTGCTTCTGCAGCTGGAAAACATGTGTACCTTGAAAAGCCTTGCAGCCATAATCCTAATGAAGGAGAAATGCTTGTTGCAGCAGCTAATAAATATAAAAATGTGATTCAAATGGGTAACCAGCGTCGTTCTTGGCCAAATGTGGCCGCTGGAATAGCTGAATTGCATGGCGGAATTATTGGGCGTCCATATTTTGCAAAAACCTGGTACACCAATAACAGACCTTCTATCGGGGTAGGTAAAAACACAGCTGTTCCTGAATGGTTGGATTATGACCTTTGGCAGGGGCCTGCACCAAGAACAGAATATAAAGATAACTTGATCCATTATAACTGGCATTGGTTCTGGCATTGGGGAACTGGCGAAGCCCTTAATAATGGAACACATATGATTGACCTTGCCCGCTGGGGTCTTCAGGTTGATTTCCCTACAAAAGTAGCTTCGACAGGTGGTAGGTACAGATATCAGGATGACTGGCAAGCACCCGATACACAGAATATAAGTATAGAGTTTGCCAATCAATCCACAATTTCTTGGGAGGGTAGAAGTTGTAATCCATTCCCTATTGAAGGAAATACTGTAGGAGTGGTCTTTTATGGCGAAAATGGCACCATGGTAATTGGTGGAAGTAATGCCTATAAAGCATATGACCTCAAAAATAATGTCATTAAAGAAGCTAAGAATGACGTTAAGATTGATGCAACTAACCTGACTAGCCCCTCACAACAATTAGATGCGTATCATATTCAAAACTTTTTCAGTGCAATAAAGAGTGGTACCGCATTAGCCGCTGATATACAGGGCGGGCATAAGAGTACATTATTATGCCAGCTAGGTAATATTGCGCTGCGTACTGGAAAGACCCTGAATATAGACTCAAGCAATGGTCATATTCTGAATGATAAGGCAGCAATGAAACTCTGGTCAAGAGAGTACCAGAAAGGTTGGGAACCAAAGGTCTGATCTATATCCTTAGAACCTTGCTTATTCGCGGGGTTCTATTTTTAAAATTTCCAATTGAAATTCAGGGATTATTTCCTCTTTTATAAATTATGGCTATAATGATCTTGTTAAAATCAGCTAGCGCTTACAAAAAGCAATGATCTGTAAATTAAAATGAGGACCTCATGATTAAAACCACAACATCGGGAATTGGAATGTATCGCTGGAAGATCTGTGCCATGCTCTTTCTGGCTACAACCATTAACTTTGTTGATCGTCAGGTACTCGGTATCTTGGCGCCACAGCTTCAAAAAGAATTCAGCTGGAGCGATTCCCAATACGGTTTTATTGTTTCATCTTTCCAGGCTGCCTATGCAATAGGGTTTTTATTCATGGGGCATCTTTTGGATAAAATAGGTACCCGTGTGGGTTCCATGATTGCTATTGGCTTTTGGAGTACTGCCACTATGATGCATGCATTGGTCAGCTCCTTGTTTGGCTTTGCAGGTGTTCGTTTTTTACTGGGATTAGGAGAAGCTGGGAATTTCCCTTCTGCCTTGAAGGCGGTCTCTGAATGGTTCCCCCGAAAAGAAAGAGCGCTAGCGACCGGTATTTTTGTATCGGGGGCAAGTATTGGCGCCATAGTTGCTCCTCTTACTGTTCCTTTTATTGCCATTCATTATGGATGGCAAATGACTTTTATTGTTACCGGTGCTATTGGCTTTATCTGGATCCTCTTTTGGATGCGTATGTATAAATCTCCACAAGATCATCCAAGCTTAAGCAAGCAAGAATTGGAATATATAACCAGCGATCCTGTTGAGTCACAGATAAAAATTCCATGGCTACAGCTGTTGAGATACCGGCAAACTTGGGCTTTTGCCTTTGGTGCATTCATGACCCATCCCATATTTTCATTCTTCCTCTTTTTTTTACCTAAATTCTTTTATTCGAATTATGAAATTGGAATTGATAAAATAGGTCCGATTCTGATGGTAATTTATTTGATGTCTGATGTGGGGAGCATTCTTGGTGGTTGGGCCTCATCTGCATTTATTAAACGTGGCTGGTCTATTAATAAGAGCCGCAAAACAACCATGCTTATTTCTGCACTATGCGTGGTGCCTGTTTATTTTGCTGCCGAAGCAACAGAACTTTGGCTTGCGGTTGGATTGATCGGTCTTGCCTTGGCTGCTCATTCTGCATGGTCTGCAAACCTGTTTACCCTGACTACAGACATGTTCCCAAGGCAGGTAGTTGGTTCTGTGGTTGGAATAGGTAGTATGCTGGGTGCTGTTGGCGGTATGTTCGCAGCAACAATTGGAGGATTTCTACTTCAAAATACAGGAAGCTATGTTTCTTTGTTTTTATTTGCCGGATGTGCTTATCTGATCGCATTCACAGGAATACACATACTTTCTCCAAAATTAGAATCTATTACACTAGAAAAAATAATATAATTATGAAAAAAATTATGCTTAGAAATTTTAAACACCTTTTATTTATTAATTGCATGATGATCATTGCAGCAGGCTGTTCTACAGGTACAGAAAAATCACAAGAAAAAACGGATAGCAAATTGCAGCTGATTACCCTTGATCCCGGTCATTTTCATGCTGCCTTGGTTCAAAAATCCATGTATGCAGATGTTGATTCAGTAGTTCATGTTTATGCACCTGAGGGCCAGGAAGTAAAGTCGCACCTGAGCCTTGTGGATAGTTATAATACCCGTACAGAGAATCCTACTTCCTGGAAGCAGCAGGTATATACGGGTCAAGATTACCTCGAAAAAATGTTTGCAGACAAGGCTGGGAATGTGGTTGTGATTGCCGGCAATAATAAATTGAAGAGTGATTATATCAGCAGATCTGTTGAATCGGGCCTGAACGTTTTGGCAGATAAGCCAATGGCTATTGATCTTGATGGATTTAATAAGCTGGTTAAGGCATTTGAATCTGCAAAAAAGAATAAGGTTCTGCTCTATGATATCATGACTGAAAGATATGAGATCAATAGCATGCTTCAAAAGGAGTTTGCTAATCTTCCGGCTTTTGGTCAGCTTGAAAAGGGAACACCTGAAAACCCTTCAGTAACCAAGGTAAGTGTACATCATTTCTTTAAAAATGTATCAGGTAAACCACTTGTCCGACCGGCATGGTTCTTTGATGTTAAACAGCAGGGTGAAGGGATCACTGATATTACCACGCATCTAGTTGATTTGGTTCAATGGGAGTGCTTCCCTGATCAGGTCCTGGATTATAAAAAGGATGTAGAAATAGTATCAGCAAAAAGATGGGCCACCAGTATTTCTGCTGAACAGTTTGAAAAAGTAACTAAGCAGAAAGAATACCCTGAATACTTGAAAATAGATGTTAAAGATGGAATGTTGAGTACGTATTCTAATGGTGAAATTAACTACCGTTTAAAAGGTATTCATGCTAAAATATCTGTAACCTGGGATTTTCAGGCACCTGAAGGTACAGGAGATACTCACTTCTCTGTGATGCGTGGAACCCAAGCAAGTGTAGTGATCAAGCAGGGCAAAGAGCAGAATTTTAAGCCCACATTATATATTGAACCAAGCGCTAAAACAGACCTTAAAGCCTTTGAAAAGGAAATTATGGCAGATTTGAAACAGCTCAATAATAACTATCCAGGTGTTGAATTAAAGAAGATAGGCAGTGGTTGGGAAGTAATCATTCCTGATACGTATAAGGTTAGCCATGAAGATCATTTTGCTCAAGTCACAAAAAAGTACCTTGAATGCCTTAAAAAAGGTCAACTTCCAGCATGGGAGGTACCAAATATGATTGCAAAGTATTACACAACTACACAGGCACGCGAAAAAGCCTTAGGGCGATAAATTAACAGGGGCTTTTATCAGCCCCTTTTTTTTGTAATAGGCCATACTGAGCCTGATCATTTTGTTGTAAGTTCTTAATCCGTCGGGTTGATTATTGGCCTTTAGGTAGTTATCATAAAAGATGCTGCTCAGTTTTGAAAAAGCTCCGCGATAAGATTTCCAATAGTCGTTCTCTGATTTAAGGTCAGATAGAACATTAGGTGAGATCCTGCTTTTTAAAGTTTTAAATGCCATACTATCTGTGGGCCAGATTGCAGTCATGAATTCCTGCGTTGCCAGATAGTAACTGGAGTATTTTAAGAGCCTATCATTGGAGTTAATTCCTGCTAAAAAACCAATAAAATTAGCCTCGTTTTCTGCTCCATATCCATTTTGATGAGCCATTTCATGACAAGCTACAAATGGTCTTAAGTAGATTGGCATCAACATGTTAACCTGCGCTTCTCCTGTAAAAGGGTTATAATATCCTGCTGTGCCCAGGTAACTTAAAATGGGTCCTGATAATGAAGGTTTAGCAACAGGTTTTGAGGCTCCGATATTTTGAATGGCTAGGGATGATGATTTGAAAATACTATCATTTGATTGGGCGAGATCCTCTGTTCTAATTTTTTCGCGACTGTAATTGACTGAATCAATAAGCATTGATCCAACTTCAATGAGTTCGGCACTCGAATAGTCGGATTCTGTAAGATCAAGCCTCTCAAATGCATCTGTTCTGAAGTAATTAAGTCCCCAGAATAAGTAAAATACTAAAGTGCTTACTTGCAAGGCAAGTACCAGTTTGAGCAGTATCTGAACCGCATCCCGGCTTTTTTTCTGGAAAAAGCCTTTTTGGATGATCCGTATTATACTGACTGCGATAAAAATGGTAAGTAGTAAATAAAAAATATCACCTATGCTAAAGGGTATGTGATTAAATATCAATTGAAGGTGTGCGCGGATAAATGGAAAAATTGCTTGTGAATAATAGTGCTCCACACTAGCAGGATAGTTTTTGAGCTGAAAGAGTAAAAAGATCAGCAAAGACATAAATACTACTAAAAGCAATCTTTTTTTGACTCCTGAATAAGCTTTTGTAATTTTCATGTATCTAATAAACTCTATTTAACGCAAAGAAATTCAAATTCATTAATTTAAATATAAATTAGCTTTAAAATCTATCATTAATACAAACTTTAAAAAATCTAAGGAGAATATGCTGGTAATTAGAAACTTTATTGAATTTGAATCTTATTTGGGTAAAGAGCTTGGTGTTTCCGAACTTCATAAAATCACACAGGAGCAGATTATGAAGTTTGCTGATGCAACTATTGATCATCAATGGATCCATACAGATCCGGTACGTGCAGAAAGTGAAGGCCCCTTCAAGGCAACAATTGCTCATGGTTATTTAACCCTATCGCTTATTCCATATTTGTGGAAGCAAATTGTGGATGTTCAAAATCTTAAAATGGAGATTAATTATGGCATTGAAAATATAAGGTTCGGACAGCCGGTTCTTGTGAATAGTGATGTCAAGTTAAAAGCGAAGCTTATTTCAATAGCCAATCTTCGGGGTATAACCAAAGCTACCATCGGCGCTGAGCTTGAAATTATAGGACAAAATAAACCTGCGTTTAAAGGCGAAGTAGTATTCCTTTATCATTTTGAAGATTAATTAGTTTAAAAAGCAGGATTGATCAGTTTTATTTTTTTAATCGATCTCTTAATCGTGTACCTTTGTAAACTAGTGGAAGGCTTTGTTTGGCTATCTGCTATGGCATATATGATTAGCATGTTCCCAATAAGCACTAATTTCAGCAATAAATACCTCAAAATTTTTTATGTCAGAACCCCGTAAAGCTGCCATCAGTTTTATTTTCTTTACCTTATTGCTTGATGTCATTGGGCTTGGTTTAATCATACCGGTATTTCCTCAGCTGATTGCTGAATTAGTTGGTGGAAACATGAGTACAGCTTCGCAATGGAGCGGACTTCTAACTTTTGCTTACGCCATAACCCAGTTCGTATTTGCTCCGGTAATTGGTAATTTGAGTGATCAGTATGGCCGTAGGCCGGTATTGTTATTATCTCTTTTTGGTTTTGGCATCGACTATATTTTCCTTTCATTGGCGCCAACTATCTGGTGGTTATTTATTGGAAGAATTATTGCAGGGGTATTTGGGGCAAGTTTTACAACAGCTACCGCTTACATCGCTGATATTAGTACCCCTGAAACTCGCTCCAAAAATTTTGGAATGGTAGGGGCGGCATTTGGATTAGGTTTTATTATTGGTCCGGGTCTGGGGGGCTTATTAGGTGAATTAGGTCCCAGAGTTCCATTTATTGCAGCCGGAATACTCACGTTCGTGAATATGATCTATGGCTACTTTGTTTTACCTGAATCGCTTTCAAAAGAACACCGCAGGCCATTTGAGTGGAAGCGGGCTAATCCAATGGGCTCATTGCTGCAGCTAAAGAAATATAAAGGTGTTGGTGGTTTAATCTTTGCCTTTTTTCTGTTATATATCGGGGGGCATGCGGTACAAAGCACCTGGACATTTGTAAATATTGAAAAATTTAATTGGAGCAAATCCTTTATGGGTCTATCTCTTACATTTGTTGGTATTCTTATTGCATCAGTTCAGGGCGGACTGATTCGTTATACCACTCCAAAATTTGGTGAACAGAAGAGCATATACATTGGCTTAGGCCTCTATGCCTTCGGGCTGCTATTATTTTCTTTTGCCACCGAAGGCTGGATGATGTTTGTTTTTCTGGTTCCATATTGCCTGGGGGGCATAGCCGGACCTGCTTTACAATCAATTATTTCTGGCAATGTTCCCAAAAATGAACAGGGTGAATTACAGGGAGCCCTTACCAGTGTAATGAGTGTTACTTCAATCATCGGACCTCTGTTAATGACCAATCTTTTTGCCTGGTTTACCAGGCCTGAAGCAAGTGTAAAGTTTGCTGCTGCTCCTTTTCTCGCTGGATCTGTTTTTATGCTGGCAAGTGCGATATTGGCAGCCAAGACCATGAAGAAGGATTCATTCTTAAATAGAAGATCAGAAATAGATGATGAACCCTTAAATCCGGTTCATTGACCCAAATAATACCCTGATTTTATGTTAGTTTTTTTGCGGTGGGCTGATCATGATATGTGCGCGATGAGTTCCCGGATCCATGATCCATGGCATCCCCGCGCTGCTTGGCTTTAATGGCAATCCAGTGCTTTCTGCGGTTGCATAAGGCACGTAGATTACATACCTCAGGTAACCATCCTTCACAGTGCCAGCTAGCGCATCAAAATTCTCTGCCTTGGCAGTATAAACATATAAACTTGTTGGTTGTTTCGGCATTTTCAGCTTTCCTGATAATGCTTCTGCATCTCTAATATCTGAAACTTCTTTTGGAGTTTTTCCAGCCATTTTTAAGTCACGACCCCGTTTCATGAATGGTTCAAGGTCTTTATGGTAACATGCAACATTTAAACCGGGGATCTTAGGATCGTCGGCCAGGCAGATCATCTCATTTTTCCCTTTTGTCAATACAATAAAATCACCTTTTTCAGTATACCCATAAACACTTGCATCATCTCGCTTGTCTATTGGAGCCGCTAAAAGTGCTGTTTGAATCTGAACCGAGCTTGATGGAATAGTGGTTTGTGCCGCGCTTGTAAGCCCCAGACCTAAAAGTGCTATCGATAAAAAACTTGTTTTCATAAGGTGTTTATTTAAATTAATAGTTGGAGTCTTTTTAATAATATTAGCAATTTTATTCAGAATAGCAAAATATGCAGATTAGTTTGTTAAGCCTGTACTTTGTAAGTCTTCAAACTAATGTTCACCAGAGATAGTTAAAATTAAGTCATAAATTTAATCTTTGCAACAGG
>CAMDQV010000079.1 GCA_945906015.1 Pedobacter schmidteae
TTAAGTGTTCATTTCAAATTACCGCTATTTCTCAGAAAACCGACAACTGACAACTGATAACTTAAAAGTATTGAGTATAGAGTATTGAGTAATAACTAATTAAATACAAACTAACCAGGAACCAGAAACCAGGAACCAGGAACCAAGAGCAAAGACAATTAAGTGTTCATTTCAAATTACCGCTATTTCTCAGAAAACCGACAACTGACAACTGATAACTTAAAAGTATTGAGTATAGAGTATTGATTACTAACTAACTAAATACTAACTAACCAACTAACCAGGAACCAGAAACCAGGAACCAGGAACCAAGAACCAAGAGCAAAGACAATTAAGTGTTCATTTCAAATTACCGCTATTTCTCAGAAAACTGACTACTGATAACTGATAACTTAAAAGTATTGAGATAATTTAGCTTCATTTCATAGCAACACCTCAGACTTCAGATATCAGACCTCATACTTCAGACAACTGATAACTGACAACTGATAACAGATAACAGATAACTGACAACTGACAACTGGTCTACCTAATTAAACTCAAAATATCCCCAATCGGTTGGTCACTATCAATCAATATACCGGTTACTCCGACAGCTTGGCCTGCTATAACATCTCGTTCGCGGTCGCCAATAAAATAAGATTGAGAAGCATCAATTCTAAAACGGGCAAGTGCTTTTTCAAGCATCAAAGATCCCGGTTTACGACATAAACATTTGCCATTAAACTCCGGATGATGATTGCAATAATATACCTCAGATATTAATACACCCTGTTCTGCATAGGTACTTTTTAATTGAGCATGCATTTGATCAAGAACTTCAACAGAATACCATCCCTTAGCAAGACCGCCCTGATTTGTAATCACAATCAATAAGTACCCCCTATCCTGTAATTCCTTTAAAGCTGCAAAATTATGTTCAAGTACTTTAAAATCATCAAAACGACATACATAATCGCCCAATTCCTTATTTAATACTCCATCCCTATCCAGAAAAACAGCTTTTTCCATACTAATATTCAAGTTTTCGAACTTTTATTGCTTAATTTCTACAATTTCAAATATCAGTAAAAGAAGTATCTTTAACTTGTTAAAATCTAATCAAATTCAATATGTCTGAAACAAGTACAAAAAAAGAGTTTAAACCCTATGTGCCATCCAGCAGTTCTGTTGCTGAATTTACTATTAAATCAGTCCTTTTAGGAGCCATTTTCGGGGTCATATTTGGCGCGGCAACCGTCTATCTGGCATTGAAAGCCGGACTGACCGTTTCGGCTTCAATTCCAATTGCTGTGCTTGCCATTTCAATCGGTAGAAAATTTTTTAAAACAACCATTCTTGAAAACAATATTATACAAACCACTGGTTCGGCCGGTGAGTCTATTGCTGCCGGAGTTGTTTTTACCTTACCTGGTTTTCTTTTTTTATCAGCTGGAAGCAACAGTGAATCATTCTTTTCGTATTGGCCAATCTTTTTCCTTGCTGCGTTAGGAGGAATTTTAGGAACATTAATGATGATCCCATTACGAAAATCATTGATTGTTGATGAACATGAAAGTTTGCCTTACCCAGAAGGTACAGCCTGTGCTTCTGTTTTAATTGCTGGAGAAAAAGGTGGTGATTTTGCAAAAACAGCGTATTACGGCCTTGCTTTTGCTTTTGGTTATGCCATTCTACAAAAGGTATTTCATTTAATAGCTGAAGCACCTACTTGGGCAACAAAGCAAACCAACAGATTCTTTCCATCAGCTACAATTAATGGTGAAATTACCCCTGAATATCTAGGCGTTGGCTATATCATTGGGCCTAAAATAGCAGGAGTTCTTGTTGCAGGTGGTGTACTTGCTTGGTTAGGACTTATACCACTTTTAGCCACTCTTGTTCCAGCTGAAACCATTGCCTATCAATTAGTTAAACTAGGATATCTGAAAAACGTCTATGCTCCCGGAGGACCCGGAAACTATGACCCTTTGAATATGGTATTTGAAAATACTGCCATTGCCATATATCAGGCCTATGTAAAACAGATTGGCGCGGGTGCAGTTGCTGCGGGTGGTTTTATAACTTTATTAAAAACCATTCCAACGATTATTTCTTCGTTTAAATCAAGCTTGTCTTCAATGAATAAAAGCAAATCTGAATTAAAAGTGGTCAATCGGACTGATAATGATCTTTCATTCAGAATTGTAATCTTTGGTAGCTTGGCTTTGGTATTCCTGATGGCAATTTTACCTCAAATTCCTGGAGATTCGATATTAAATAAATTACTTATTGGAGTTTTGGTGATCATTTTTGGATTTTTCTTTGTTACCGTTTCAAGCCGTATCGTAGGTTTAATTGGAACATCATCCAATCCAGTATCAGGAATGACCATTGCCACACTAATGGGTACCTGCTTAATTTTTATCAGTATTGGATGGACAGGCCTCAGCTATGAGCCCATGGCATTGGTAGTTGGAAGTATGATTTGTATCGCAGCGGCAAATGCTGGAGCCACATCTCAAGATCTTAAAACAGGTTATATTGTGGGGGCAACTCCCAAATATCAGCAGCTTGCCTTATTTGTAGGCGCTATTGTATCTGCGGTAGTAATTGGTGTCACCTTATCAATACTTGACAGGCCTACCACAGAAATGGCTGCACAGGGAATAAAACATGCCATTGGAACAGATACCTATCCTGCTCCACAAGGCACCTTAATGGCCACATTGATCAAAGGATTATTATCATTCAACCTCGACTGGCAATTTGTGCTTGTTGGTGTGTTTTTAGCCATAACCGTTGAATTATGTGGTGTAAAATCGCTTTCATTTGCTGTTGGCGCTTATTTACCTCTTTCAACTACGCTTCCCATCTTTGCAGGTGGAGCAATTAAAGGTTTGGTAGATATGAGATCAAAGAAAAAGGGAATCAAAGAAGAGGATGATGAACTAGGGCAAGGAAATCTTTTTGCTACCGGTTTAGTTGCTGGAGGAGCCCTAATGGGCGTTATTTATGCCTTTTTGATGGCTTTTAAAACCACAGCTATCCCCGTTGGAAAACTAAATATGGAAGAGCATCTAACCGCCATGCTTGGTTCTGGTGGATTCCAGATCATGGGATTTGTTTTCTTTGTAATTATGGGACTTTCATTATATAAAATAGCTACGAGAAACAAAAAATAAGACCTATTCAAAATATGTAATGTTTTTTTTTAATTTCGCATTTTGAAAATCTATTTTATTTATGAAAAGAATACTACTAGCACTAATTGTATTATTTTTAACTCAACAAAGTTTTGCTCAAGGTTGCGTAGCTGTGAGGCACTTTGGCACCTGCTCAGCTAATTTGAGTCATAATACCTTTGGGAAAGGTGATATCCAGGCTGGAATAAACTATCGTTATTTTAAATCATTCAGGCATTTTAGAGGAACTCATGAAGAGCCTGATCGTATAACCAGTGGAACAGAGGTAATAAACCATTCCAATAACTGGGAATATTCTGTTACTTACTGGTTATCAGGAAAAACAAATCTGGCAATTGGAATCCCAACCCAGATTAATGCCCGCTCCTCTTTATATGAGCACGGAAGAACGGAGAGGCATCAATCGTTTTCTAGAGGATTAGGTGATATCCGATTTGGAATTCAGCAATGGCTGGTTGAACCGGGCTTAAAGTCTTGGAATATTCAAATTGGATCATCGCTAAAACTCCCTACAGGTAATTATAACGCATCCGATATTTTTTACAATGTAGGCGTAAATGGCAGTCCTGAAATGCGGCCCGTAGATCAATCTATTCAATTAGGCGACGGAGGGCTTGGGCTTATCCTAGAGACTCAAATGTATCTAAAACTAAATGAAAAGTTCTATCTCACAACGGGTGCCTTTTATTTAGTAAACCCAAGAGAAACAAATGGTACCAGAACCTTCAGAGAAAAACTAAATGTACTGCTTAAAAACGAGGCAATTACATCTGTTCCTGATCAATTTTCATCTAGAATTGCCATGAATTATTCACCTAATTCAATTTCCAATATTTCAATTGGTGGGCGTTATGAAGGCGTTCCTGTGTATGATTTAATAGGTGGAAGTGCTGGTTTTAGGCGTCCAGGCAATATTGTATCGCTTGAACCTGTTTATTCATATATGAAAAACAATTTAACATTGAATTTTGGCCTTCCCATTGCAGTTCGAAGAAACCGCCCTCAAAGCTATACAGATTTGGAATATTCAAGAACTACAGGAATATTCAGAAATGGTGATGCAGCTTTTGCTGATTATGCAATCAACGTTGGTATACAGTATACTTTTAAAGCAAAGCAAAAAACAAAAACTGCACCTCAGTTTGTGATTCCACAGAATTAAGCTTAATCAAAAAAGCTTAAATTGATAAGCTTCAGTTTTATTGACTGAACCTTTTTTTAGTACAACTAGCTTGAAAACAGGAAACACATACAAAATCAACAGAAGTACAGCTAAATTAAATCAGATCATTTGTTTTTCTGAAACAGCTAATCGTTTATATCTGACTCACTCCTCCTGAAACAATAAATTTCATCGCATCACTGGCACTCATTTTCAATGGTTTTACGCGATCGACATTCACAAGGCATATTTGACCAGCAATAGAGTAAGAGAAGGGAAAATAAACAGCTACATCCCCTGGATAACCAATCTTAGACAGATCTTTTTGAGTCAGAAAACCTATTTTCTTTAACCCAGTTTCATTGACCTCTACAATCACGGGCTCACTGAACTTTTTGTCGTCGCCAACAAATGCCTCAGTAAGATCCTTGAAAGAGGTATAGATTACATTAAAAACAGGCAATCTATTAAACCAACGACCAACCCATTTCTTGATAGGGTCTGTTACAAAGTTTGTAACTATAATACCTACAACAATCAGAAATATGATAACAGTCAGAATACCAAGTCCGGGAATATATATTGGTTTACCTGCTTGATCAACCCAGAACATATTGCTTAAATTAAGCGCAGCGTCAAGCTTTGAAACCGCCCAATAAATAAAAAATAAGGCCGCAGCAATAGGTAAAATAACCAATGCACCTCTTACCAGGTAATTGAATAACGTTTTAACAATTCTATTCATAATAATATATTCGTTTTACTCGCTGCGAAATACCGGTCAGAACTTCGTATGGGATGGTGTTCAGCTGTGAGGCAATATCTTCAACACGGATAACCTCATTAAACACAATAACCTCATCCCCCTCTTCTGCGCTAATACCCGTAATATCAATCATGCACATATCCATACAAATTTTACCAATTGTTGGAACTATTTTACCTTTTACAAGCATTTTACCCTTTCCATTTCCCATTATACGACTATAACCATCGGCATATCCTATTTTAACAGTAGCTATGGTGCCACCATTAAGCATTTTCCCTTGGCGGCTATATCCTACCGTATCGCCAGCAGGTATTTTTTTAATCTGCGAAATACTGGTTTTCAGCGAAGTTACGGTTTGTAATGGAGAATTATTGCAGAGTGAAGAATCAATACCATATAATCCAATACCGAGGCGCACCATATCGAATCGTGCATTAGGCCAACGAACAATAGCCGATGAATTTGCTAAATGACGAATAAATGAATACCCTAATTCTTTGCTGATCTTGTTGGATAGTTTGATAAAAAGATTTATTTGATAGGATGTATAATCATCATGTTCGGGATTTTCGCTGGCTACCAGATGAGAGAATACGCTTTGAACATGCATCAATTTAGTCAAATTTATAACTGATAACACTTCATCAAGCTCTTCTGGCATAAAACCCAGCCTGTGCATGCCCGTATCCAGTTTTATATGTACCGGATAATTTTTTAGATTTTTACGCTTTAAAACCGCCGTAAATTCTTTTAAAATACGAAGAGAATAAATTTCAGGCTCTAATTCATGCTTAATAATAGTGTCAAAAGCCATCACATCTGGACTCATGACCATAATAGGAAGACTTGTTCCAGCTTTCCTTAACAAAACACCCTCATCGGCATACGCCACGGCCAAATAATCTACTTTATTAAACTCCAGCAAATTTGCAATTTCAAAGCTCCCACTACCGTATGAAAAAGCCTTTACCATAGCCATGATCTTGGTATCTGTGCCAATTTCAGATTTGTAATAATTAAGATTATGTTCTAAGGCATTCAAATTGATCTCAAGAACTGTTTCATGAACTTTTTGCGTTAAAAGCTGACTGATATTTTCAAACCCAAATGCCCTGGCTCCTTTTAACAAGACCGTCTCATTCTGGAATTTTAACGTGTGAAATTGTTCAAGGAGCTCGGCAGTTGATTTGAAAAATTCAACTTCACCGGTAAAAATTGATGCATATTTGCTGATTTGTTCTCCAACAGCAATCAAGCGATTGACTGATTTATTTGTAAGAAGATGACTAACTTTTTCATAAATAAGCTCAGAATCAACTCCTGGAATATCAGAAAGAATCAATGTTCTGCGCGGATGCTGATTTTGTTGCTTTAAAAAATCTAAGGCAATTGCAAGTGATGAAAGATCAAGGCTATAAGAATCGTCAATTACAGAGCAGTTGTTTATACCATTTTTTAATTCAAGCCTCATCCCAATTGGAGTAAGCTTTTCAAGCCTTGAGACAGCTTCATTGGTTTCATACCCCATTGCCAACAGGGTTGCCCAGCAAATTACCGCATTTTCAATGGATGCCTGATCTTTAAAGGGTATAACTGCTTGTACCTCTTTTCCTAAATAAAGGGCGTGTAAAATCTGAAAATCAGAACCTAATGACTCAATTTTACAGATTTCAAGATCAGCATTTTCATTGAAGCTCCAGGTAAATTTAGTTTTACCGGGCAAATTTCCTGGATATTGACTCAGGTATTTTTTTGAATAAATAAAAAGATCAATATGCTCAAATAGCTTCAACTTTTCGCGAATTTTTTCTTCAACAGATTTAAAACCAGTTTGATGTGCCTCTCCAACATTGGTCAAAATGCCAATAGTAGGTTTAATAACATTAGCCAAATTTTCCATTTCGCCAGCTCTAGAGATTCCTGCTTCAAAGACTGCAAAATTATTCAGCTCATTCATTTCCCATACAGAAACAGGAACACCAATCTGTGAATTAAAGCTCTTAGGACTACGAACAATGTTTTTTTCGGACCAAAGAAGCTGAAAAAGCCATTCCTTAACAATCGTTTTACCATTACTTCCGGTAATACCAATTACAGGATAATTAAACTTAGTACGATGAGCGGCAGATAAGGCTTGTAATGCAATTAATGAGTCTGAAACCAGGTAAAAATTAGCATCTGTAAACTGCTTAATTGAAAAATCAGGATCTGAGATCACAAAACTCCTAACTCCCTGTTTATAAACCTCTGCAATAAAGCTATGGCCATCTCTGCGGGCCTTCAAAGCAAAAAACAATGCCTTTGCAGGATCAATCAATTTCCTACTATCTGTTAGCAAAGTTCTGATAACAGACCCCTTATCACTGATAAAAGCTCTGGCATGCAAAATCTTTGTTAACTCTACAACGTGATAAGGAAGATGATTCATGACGTAAATTTGAATAAATTTAAAGGAATCCTGTCAAATATTTACGATATTTCAATACTTTGAAAAACGAACACTCAATTCCGAAGATATTTAGCCGGCAACAGGCTAAAGTAAAGGCAGAAAGTTATTGTGCCTATCAGGAAAGATCTCAATTTGAAATTCGTAACAAACTTTATGAATGGGGATTGCATCAAAAAGATGTTGAAGAGATCATATCAGAACTAATAGAACTAAATTTTTTGAATGAAGAACGATTTGCTCTTGCCTATTCACTTGGAAAATTCAGAATTAAAGGCTGGGGTAAAAATAAGATCAGGCAAGGTTTAAAACTGAAGCGAATCCCGGATAAGCTGATCATAAAATCTTTGAAAGAAATTAACGAAGATGATTATATGTTGATGTTAACTAAAATCCTGAAAAAAAAATTAAATACTATTTCCGAAAAGGATCCATTTAAGAAAAGATACCTTTTATCGCGCTTTGCTTCAAGCAAGGGATATGAGTCAGACTTAATCGCAGACTTACTGATTAACAATAGGTTAGACTAATTATTGTAAAAAAAATAAAAAATAATTGCCAGAATAGCTTTTCTGCATATATTTGCACCTCAGTGTTTCTTCGGAACACTTACCAAAAATGCGAAAGTAGCTCAGTTGGTAGAGCACGACCTTGCCAAGGTCGGGGTCGCGA
>CAMDQV010000080.1 GCA_945906015.1 Pedobacter schmidteae
CATCAATCGTGTCGTAATCATCCCCAAAAACAATGATATTGCCCCTTTTACCGATTGCAGCCTGTGTAATGAAAGGAACCAAATTCTGAGGAACACCAATGGGAAGCTCCCCAATCAATGCCGAAGAATGAGCTCCTACCGGATTAAAATAACGAAGTGCGATTACCTTTAAATTTTGGTTTACTCGTGCAGTTTCACTTAAAATTTCTTCGGCAATCTGTTTGGTATTTCCGTAGGTTGATTCTGCTCTTTTTACTGCGGCAAGCTCATTGACAGGTAGGCTATCCGGTTCTCCATAAACAGTGCAGCTCGATGAAAAAACAATATTCATCTTTTGTTCAGAAGTAGCCAAAAGTAGATTGACTAGCGAATAAATATTGTTTTTATAATACTTTAAAGGTTTTTTTTCTGATTCACCAACACTTTTAAATGCTGCGAAGTGTACTATCCCCTCTATATCCGGGTGTGTATCAAGAAATTGACGAGTTAACTTTTCGTCGCACAGATCAAAATTAAAGAAATCAGGCTTTTTGCCAGTGATCTTCATGATCTGATCAATTATTTGAGGGCTTGAATTAGAAAGATTGTCGACAATTACTGGCACATAACCTGCATTGATCAATTCAACAACGGTATGCGAGCCTATATAACCTGTACCGCCTGTGACTAAAATTTTCTTTCCGGGCATTATTTATTATTGTAATATGTAAAATCTTTATGCTTTATTTCATGCTCTGGCAGTGATTTAAAGTAATCATAAGTGATCTTTAACCCTTTTGCCCGGTTAACTTTAGGCTCCCAAGAAAGTATTTTTCTGGCCTTCGTAATATCCGGCCTTCGTTGTTTAGGATCGTCGGTAGGCAGAGGGTTATAAATCATTTTTTGCTTTGTTCCTGTGAGCTTGATAATCTCTTCACCAAATTCTTTTATTGTGATTTCATCAGGATTGCCAATATTTACAGGCATGGAATAATCTGAGAATAGCAAGCGATAAATTCCTTCAACCAGATCATCAACATAACAGAATGAACGGGTTTGAGAGCCATCACCAAACACGGTTAGGTCTTCGCCTCTTAAGGCCTGACCAATAAATGCAGGCAATACCCTACCATCATTCAGGCGCATCCGCGGGCCATAAGTATTGAATATTCTGACAATTCGAGTCTCTAAACCATGAAATGTATGATAAGCCATAGTCATTGCTTCCTGAAAACGCTTGGCTTCATCATAAACTCCTCGCGGTCCTACAGGGTTAACATTACCCCAATACTCTTCAGGTTGAGGGTTTACGGTTGGATCACCATAAACCTCGGATGTTGAAGCAATCAGAATCCTGGATTTCTTGGATCGTGCTAAACCCAGCAGATTATGAATACCCAAAGAACCAACCTTAAGGGTTTGGATTGGAATTCTAAGATAATCGATAGGACTTGCAGGAGAAGCGAAGTGAAGAATATAATCCAATTCACCTGCTAAATAAACAAATTTAGATACATCATGATTATAGAATTCAAAATTTTCTAGGGGAAATAAATGCTCAATATTCCGGAGATCACCTGTAATCAGATTGTCCATGCCAATTACATGAAAACCTTCCTTAATAAACCGGTCGGATAAGTGTGAGCCAAGAAATCCGGCTGCTCCTGTTATTAATATGCGTTTTCTAGGGATCATATACTTATGGTTTTTCTACCTATACTGTTATAATAATAGCCAGTATCAATCATTTTTTGCAAATCATACAAATTCCGGCCATCAAAAATAACTTTACTTTTCAAAAGTGAGCCAACTCTGTCAAAATCAGGAGTTCTGAAAACCGACCACTCTGTTACGATAACAAGTGCATCTGCATCTTTCAAAATATCGTACTGATTTTCTCCAAAGTGAATTTTATCGCCCACAAGCTTTTTTACATTGCTTATTGCCTCAGGATCAAATGCGCTAATGATCGCACCATCTTTGAGTAACTCTTCTATAATATAAAGAGCAGGAGCTTCGCGGATATCATCTGTTTCAGGTTTAAATGCTAGGCCCCAAATAGCAATTTTCTTTCCTTTAAGCTGCCCACCATAGTGCTTTCTCATTTTCTCAACTAATACCTTCCTCTGGATATCATTGACTTCCATGACAGATTTGAGAATTTTAAAATCATACTTATTCTCTTTGGCTGAATGCGCTAAAGCCTGAACATCTTTAGGAAAGCAGCTACCTCCATAACCTACTCCGGGGAATAAAAAGCGCTTCCCAATACGATCATCAGAGCCTATTCCTTTTCGAACGGCATCCACATCAGCCCCAACAAGCTCACACAGATTTGCAATTTCATTCATAAAGGTAATTTTTGTGGCTAGGAATGAATTTGCTGCATATTTAGTTAGTTCTGATGAACGAGAATCCATGAATATAATTGGGTTTCCCTGTCTTACATACGGGCCATATAACTCGGCCATGAGTTTTTGTGCTCTAACACTTTCTGTACCTACAACAACACGGTCTGGTTTCATAAAATCTTCAACTGCAACCCCTTCACGAAGAAATTCAGGATTTGAAACCACATCGACTTCAACTGAGGTATTGTCTTTGAAAACTTTAATCACTTTATCTGCAGTTCCAACTGGCACAGTTGATTTGGTAACAATGACCTTATATTCTGTAATCAATTTTGCAATATCCTTAGCAGCTCCTAAAACATAACTGAGATCTGCTGCACCATCGCCATTTGGTGGCGTTGGTAAGGCCAAATAAATGATTTGGGCGTCAGATATGGCATCTGCTAGATTATTAGTAAATTTTAACCTGCCCTGGTCAATGTTTCTATGAAAAAGTAAATCTAGGCCCGGCTCATATATAGGTAATTTAAATGCCTGCATCATTTTTACCTTTTCCTCATTAACGTCGACACAGGTAACTGTATTTCCTGTTTCTGCCAAACATGTCCCCGTTACTAAACCAACATATCCTGTACCTACAACTGCAATTTTCATACGTATTTTTTGTTTGTTATGCCCATGAATTTATGTCCGGCATAAGATCGGAAGACCTCCATTACCCATTTTATTTTTAAACTGAGTTTTACAGACAGTGAAGAGGCAAACCGCTGTTTCTCTCATCTAAAACAGAGCGACAAAAATAAAAAATTAAATATTAACTTCGATGAAGAATTAATTTAATTAAAAATGCTTTTTTTATACAATGCTGGAATCTGCTTTTATACCCTACTGATCACACTTGTATCACTCAAAAATAAAAAAGCTGCCCTGTGGTTAAATGGGCGAAAAGGAATCCTGGAACGAATTGAAAGTAGTATTGATAAAAATAAACGGTACGCCTGGTTTCACTTTGCTTCGTTAGGAGAGTTTGAACAGGGCAGATCCGTTGTGGAAAAACTGAAGGCTGATTATCCAGGCACATCCATAGTTATAACTTTTTTTTCACCATCCGGATACGAGATCAGAAAAAACTATGCTTTGGCTGATCATGTTTTTTACCTACCCATAGATACTAGATACAATGCAGGAAAGTTTGTGAGCCTGATAAATCCCACTATTGCTGTTTTTACAAAATATGAATACTGGTACCACTATTTTGAAGCACTTCATGATCATAAAACCCCTCATTACATCATATCAGGAATATTCAGGAAGGATCAGGCGTTTTTTAAATGGTACGGGAGTTTACATCGCAAAATGTTAAGCTGGGTTACACATGTATTTGTTCAGAATAAAGAAAGTAGAGAACTATTAGAGCAAATTGGCATTAAGCAGGTTACGGTAAGCGGTGACACCCGTTTTGACCGGGTAGAGTTTAATGCAAAAACCCCGATCAAAATCAAGGCTATTGAAGAATTCTGTGGAAATGACTCTGTTTTTATTGGCGGAAGCACCTGGCCGGATGACGAAAAGATACTATCAAATTTAGTACTGACGTATCCAAAATGGAAATTTATTATCGCTCCCCATGAAGTAAATACTACCCGGATTGAGGGCATTGAGAAACAATTTCCAAACTCAGTTAAATTATCGTCAATTCAAAAGCAGGAGATTGAAACCCAAACTAATGAAACTCCACAGGTTTTGATCATTGATAGCATCGGATTACTTTCTTCAATCTATCAATATGGGCACATAGCTTATATAGGCGGAGGATTTGGAGTGGGCATTCATAATACACTTGAAGCTGCAGCATTTGGCTTACCCCTTATTTTTGGACCAAATTATTCAACATTTATAGAAGCTGTTGAACTAATAAAAAACGGATCTGCTTTTTCAGTCAATGACTCAAGACAATTAAATACCCAAATGGAACTACTTTCAAAAGAGGAAAACCGTATCAAAAGTGGCTTATCTGCCCGAGAATATGTAAGTAGTCATACAGGAGCTACAAAAAGCTTCTTGGATTATATTTACAAGAACGGTTTTAATTGATCTAGCCTTTAACCAGGCCTTCCAAAGAATCGATCCATAAAGGATGATCATTTAAGCTTTCTACAAGCTGCACATGTTCACCACCCAATTCCTTAAATTCATCGCCATATTCAACAGAAACCTCGTAAACAGTTTCAAGGCAATCTGCGACAAAGGCAGGACAGAATACAAGTAATCTTTTAACCCCTTTTTTTGCCAATTCTTCAATTACAACACTTGTGTAAGGCTGAACCCATGGATCTTTTCCAAGACGTGATTGAAAACATACCGAATATTTTTCTTTTGGCAATTCCAGTTTTTCAGCGATTAGTCGTGCGGTGTCATGACACTGGGCAGAATAGCAAAATTTATTATTTTCAGTCAATACAGAGCAGCAATTTTCAACCTTCTGACAGTGCACCTTAGAATGGTCTGATTTGCGAAGCTGTCTTTGGGGTAAGCCGTGGAAACTAAATAAAATATGATCATAAGTTTCAGGATGATGCTTTCTGCCATTATCAGAAAAAGCCTCGATCATTCGTTCATCATCATGAAATGAATTAATGAATGAAATATTTGGAATGGTTTGCCACTTTCTGACTAGTTTCATTACTTTATCCATCACAGAGCCTGTACTAGCAGAAGCGTAATGAGGGAACATGGGTATAACCTTTATACTGTTAACCTGTGCATCTTTCAACAATTTTAAAGCACTCTCAATAGAAGGGTTTTGATATCGCATGGCCAGCTCAACATGGTAATCTTCACCTAAGCGCTGCTGCAAAAGATCTTTTTGAATAATGCTATAATGCATCAATGGAGAACCGGTAGTATCAGACCATATTGCTTTATATAATTTAGCAGATTTTGGTCCGCGGAAAGGTACAATGACCCCCTTAACCAGTATAGCACGTAAAATAAGGGGTACATCTATTACTCTCCCATCCATTAAAAACTCTCCAAGATATGTTCTAACATCACTCGTTGAAGGACTGTCAGGAGTACCTAAATTTACTAACAAAACACCTTGTTTACCCATATATATACTAAAGAATATCAAAGATAGTCTTACAGATCATTTTTTGGAAATGCTTGATTCCATTTGACTTTAAACAAACAATTGTTTTACGAATTTTTTAGTTCCCACAATTTCCACCAGGGTGTTCCGGGCGAATCATGATGCTCAAAGTGGTAACCAAAAAAATAACAGGATAGAAAAGCAAGAATATGATTTTTTCTTTGTGAGCCTGATTGATGTTTATTGGTATGTTCTCCATGATGAGGAAGCCAAGTGCCAAAAAAGAATAGTTGGATTGTGCTTAAAAGTGAAGGAAGTACCCAAAACAAAAATAAATTGAGCTCAGGCACCCATATTTTTAATAAATTAAAGATCAGCGCCATTACTACAACCTGCCACCAGGTAAGATATTGTTTAATAAAATTAAGATACCAGATAAAAAAATTTCCTTCGGAGTGATCAGGATCCTTATCTGTATGAACATATCGATGATGCTCATGATGCTTAGTATAAAGGCTGCTAAAAGGAAAACAGGCGTACAACATAGTACAAATCTGACCGATTATAGTATTAAGATTTCGATTGGAGGACACCGTAGTATGCATGGCATCATGCGCCGTTATAAAGAGACCGGTGTATAAATGCATTTGAACCAAAATTAATACATAAAGGAATGGGTTTTTAAAATTAACCTCCCAATTCATCAGAAAAAAAATGCTTATAAGCCAAAGGCAGATAATAATAAAAGCAATAATAACCCCTGTTTTTGACTGATTAACTAGCATCGGCTGAGCAAATTTCAATATTCTTGAAGAGCAGATTTTACTCTTTCCATTAACCACATTGGAGTAGATGTAGCTCCACATATTCCGATATGATCTCCAGGAGTAAACATTTCGAAATTTAATTCTTGTTCACTACTAATAAAATAAGTGTTCGGATTAAATTGTTTGCAAACCTCAAAAAGAACTTTCCCATTAGACGATTTCTTACCAGAAACAAATACAATTTTATCGTAACCAATCACAAATTTTCTTAAGTCTTCATACCTATTTGAAACCTGCCTGCAAATAGTATCATTAGCTTTGATATCGTAGCCACGTTTAATTAGTTCATCTTTTATTTCGTAGAACTTATCAGTACTTTTTGTGGTTTGACTATACAGGGTAAATTTTTGCGGAAGATCAACATTATCAAGCTCTGCAATATCCTGGAATACAAGCGCTTCATTATTGGTCTGCCCTTGCAAGCCGATCACCTCGGCATGCCCATGTTTACCAAAAATCAAAACCTTTTCCTTAAGGTCGTATGTATTTTTTATCCTGTTCTGCAACTTTAAAACCACCGGACAAGAAGCATCGATCAGGGTTATATTATTATCAAGAGCTAGACGATAGGTTTCAGGTGCTTCGCCATGGGCACGAATCAAAACTTTTTCGTTTTTAATGTTTAGAAGATCTTCATGTGAAATGATTTTAAGCCCTTTTAATTTCAAACGGCTTACTTCTTCATCATTGTGAACAATGTCTCCAAGGCAATAGAGATACCCATCTTCTTCGAGGATCTCTTCGGCCATATCAATAGCATAAACTACTCCAAAACAAAAGCCTGAATCAGTATCGATTGTTACGTCAAGATTATATTTCATTAGCTAAGCTTAATTCTTTTTTTGGACATAAAATTTTTCGTTTACAAAAATACTAAATAGTTTATCACAAAGCCCAAAAATTCAATACCAGGAAAAACCCCGCTTGAGCAAAAAGCAGCACAATTGCAGCCTTGTTTTGTTTTTGAAAGTCAAGACCTCTAAAAATCCAAAATAACAAGAAAGAAAATAGATACCATCCCAAGTAGTTTTGCAATGGAATTTCACTTCCTGCCCAGGCCCAGTAATCGAATCTTATTGCGATGGGCTCAATTAAAAAATCAAGGCTTAAAAGTACCAAAGCGCCGATTAAGCAAAAAATTAAAGTACTTTTTATTTTAAATTGTTCAAGAAAAATACCGGTACAATAGACCAATATTAACCAGTTGACACCGATAAGTAATGGAGTTGAGAATAGCTTAAAACCTAAGGCTTCGCCATAGGTATATGAACCGAAAATAAGCCCTGTATTGACACCGATTACCTCTATGAAAAAGCCTGACAGATAAACAATAATTGCAAATATCCGGATATTAACAGAAAAGTCATTCGTGCTAATGACAAGCAGACTAAGCATTAGCAATAAATGAAAAGGAACAAGTAAAATGAATAGCTCTACCAGCTTTGGGTTTAAAAAACCATATAAGCCCACAAGGTGAAACATCACGATGAAAATAGTGCAAATGATAGTTTTGTTCAGTTTCATTGTCTTATTGCCCGTCCTTTCCAGACGATAGTTTTAGTAAAGTGTTTTTTTACAGCAATCACAGAGATGAATACCATACAAAGTAATTGTAATGGATGAAGAAGCACATTTTGCCATACACTTTGTTTGGCTGAAAGTGATATCATTACCCTGCTTAAAACAATCAAAGATAGGGCAAAGAGACCTAAATCAGGGCTCAGAAAAAAGACAATTGCAACCGGCCCCATTACAACAAGCAGCAAATAAAGAAAAAGCCCAAACACATTATTATTAAATCCGGCCAGAAAGTTCTTACTAAAACCATTAACGGCTTCGCTAAAGCTTTTATACATCCTGCAATTTATGAACCCGTTAGCCAGCAATGCTTCGCCATTATATCCAAAGCCTTTGATCAGTTTCATGATCTCCACATCTTCCACAACCTGATGTTTTACCTGCT
>CAMDQV010000081.1 GCA_945906015.1 Pedobacter schmidteae
ACTGATTCAAACTATACCAGTACATCTTTTTGCTATCTATTCGATTGCGTTTCACCCCACTCTACCCTATCTTGCAACAGCAAGTAGAGATAAGAGCATTAAGATTTGGGATACTGAAAACTTCGAACTAAAAAAAACAATCAGTATCGAAAAGGGATATGATTGCCACCACTTATCTATCAATAAAATAATATGGGAGCCAATTGATAACCGGCTGATTTCAGTTAGCGATGATAAATTGTTGAAGATTTGGAAGGTGGAGTTTGGAGAGTAGGTTATCTGTTGTCAGTTATTTATTGTCTGTTATCTGAGGTATGAGGTATGAAATATGAAAAAGCAGAAAATCTAAAATTAGCACTGAATTGTCTTGATTCCTGGCTCTTGGTTCTGTGTTTCTGTTATCAGTTGTCAGTTATCTGTTGTCAGAAGAACGAGGTATGAGGTAGATGTACTGGTTTGACATGAAGCTAAATTATCTCAATACTCAATACTTCAAATTCGTTGTCTGAAGTCTGAAAAAAGCACATATAACCATTTTGGGGACCCATCGCAAGCCTAGTTCTGATTATTTCAAACCAGGAAAAAAAAATAAAAAACAAAAAATATTATTCAACGTGAAGCCAGGATTTCTTAGCCAATAACTCTTCACGGGTTTCACGTACATCTTCATCATCTACACAGCAGTCTACAGGGCAAACAGCTGCACATTGTGGTTCATCATGAAATCCAACACATTCAGTACACTTGTCAGAAACTATGTAATATACCTCATCAGAAACTGCGAATTGGGCTTCATCAGCATTCAGAGTTGTTCCGTCCCCAAAATCGATTAGTCCTTTGAGAGTAGTCCCTTCCGAAAATCTCCATGCAGCACCGGCATCATAAATTGCATTATTTGGGCATTCAGGCTCGCAAGCCCCGCAGTTAATACACTCATCGGTGATTTTAATTGCCATTTTATCTAAAAGTCTATTTGTTAAGTTAATTTTGCATTAAAATGAGTAAAAACCTCATTTTTACACTTTAGGACAAATATAACATTATTTGAAGTAATTTTTTTTGGATGATTAAGATTTTGACAAGCAAACAACGAATCATGGCTTTTTTACAATTAGGCCATATTCTGCAAAACCCAGATGAGCAATTAAGTTCACTAATTGACTCTGCTAAACAATATAATGCATGGTTCACTCCACAAAGTACTGCCATGGCGGTAAAGGCAATCTCAGAAATGCTGAATCAGCCTGATCTGGATAAATGGATTGATGCCAATACAGATGAACCAGTAAAAATGAATGCTATAGGTTTGATTCTTGCAGGTAATATCCCATTGGTTGGATTCCATGATATTCTATGTGTTCTAGCTTCTGGAAATAAAGCATTGATTAAGCTGTCTTCACAGGATAAACAATTAATACCATACATTTTGAGCAAACTTTCAGAAATAGAGCCCCGCTTTACGGAACAGTTTGAGTTTATCGAAAGATTAAAAGATTTTGATGCGGTAATTGCAACTGGTAGTAACAATACTTCCAGATATTTTGAATATTATTTCAGTAAAGTGCCTCATATAATCCGCAAGAACCGTAACAGTATCGCTGTTTTAAATGGAAATGAAAATAGGGAAGAACTCAAGTCTTTGGGCCAAGATATTTTCGACTATTTTGGTTTAGGCTGTCGTAATGTTTCTAAAATCTATGTACCCAAAGGATATAATTTCAATGCTTTTTTTGAATCTATCGAAGAATTTAAATCGGTTGCTGACCATCATAAATACAATAATAATTACGACTATAATAAATCCATATTTCTGGTAAACATGGATAAACATCTTGACAATGGATTTTTACTTTTGAAAGAGGATAAGCAGATGGCTTCGCCATTGGCAGTGGTTTATTACCAGGAATATGAAAGCATTCAGGAGGCAGAAAGGGAATTACTGGATAATAAAGAGGGTATTCAATGTATTGTTTCAAGATCAGATTTAAGCATGAATGTTCTTCCTTTTGGGCAAAGCCAACGTCCAGGATTATGGGATTATGCAGATGGGGTAGATACGATGGGATTTTTGAGGAGATTGTGAGGGTTGAGGTAGGCGGTATGAGGTAGGAAGTATGAGGTAGGAGGTATGGAGGTAGGAAGTATGAGGTAGGAGGTCTGAGGTAGGAAGGCTGAGGTATTGCTGCTTTTTTCAAATTAGCAATCATGTCTAAACACTAATTCCTAACTACTATCCTAACTACTAATTACTAACCAACTAATTACTAACTACTAATTACTAACCAACTAACAACTAATTACTAACCAACTAACTACTAATTACTAACTACTAACCAACTAATAAATAATTAACTTTGCCGCTAATGTATGTGATAAAAGTTAGGGGGGTAGCAAAGATCCCAGATTATGTTCAACTGCGTGATGAAAAATTCACCTTGTTAGCGTATTTTAGATTAGATAGGCCTGAAAAAGCATTGGACAAAGCAGGTTTAGCTGATCAGACTGAATACATTATGGAAAAAATTAAAGACCTGCCTTTCGGGCAAATTTTTAAACTTGAATTATGATAGGCAACTCAGTTATAAAATTAGATGGTGTAGACATCTACCAGCAGAAACATTTAGTTCTAAACAATGTCAATCTTCAGATCAGTCCCGGTGAGTTTGTTTTCCTAATCGGACAAACGGGATCGGGTAAAAGTAGCCTACTGAAAGTAATTTATGGTGAGCTTCATATTGCAAACGGTCAGGGTCAAGTTGCAGGATTTGACCTAAAAAAAATCACTGATAAGGACATCCCTTTTTTACGTCGCAAACTGGGTATTGTATTTCAGGATTTTCAATTACTGACAGACCGAACCGTTGAGCAAAATCTGGAGTTTGTATTAAAAGCTACCGGATGGAAAGATAAAAACCTAATTTCTGTACGAATATTAGATGTACTTGAAAAAGTTGGTTTACGCTCAAAAACCAAAAAAATGCCGCATGAATTATCCGGTGGTGAGCAACAACGAGTTGTAATTGCCAGAGCCATGCTGAATGACCCTGAATTAATTTTAGCCGATGAACCAACAGGAAACCTGGATCCGGATACATCTGAAGACATTGTAACCTTGTTAAAACAGATCAGTCAATCAGGTACTGCCGTATTAATGGCATCTCATGATTATCATATCATCAGAACATTCCCATCAAGAATTATTAAATGCGAAGGTGGGATTATTCACCAGGACGCTAAGATCTAACAATCTTCACTGATACCACAGGCAGTTAATGTCAGTTGTAAGTGGATTGTAGCCGAAATGCTGACAGCTTGACTGATTTATTTTTTGGCAAAAAAATTGCCATGAATTAATATAAAATTTTCAGAATTATTGAATAAAAAGAAGAAGAGTAAAATGGAAGAAAATCAAACGACTGAAAATACTAAGCAAAAGGATATTCTGGAACAAAATGAGTCAGTAACTAATGAGTTGCCAGAAATTGATGAAAATTTAATCCAAGCAGAAGAAGTGCAAATTTCGGATGAGGAAAAATTTAAAGCTGAGGCTTCAGAATGGCAAAACAAATATTTACGTTTATATGCAGAGTTTGATAATTTCAAACGTCGTACAAGCAAAGAGCGATTAGAATTGCTTCAGATAGCAGGAAAAGATGTGATCGTAGATCTTTTGCCAGTACTTGATGATTTTGAAAGAGCCCAGAAATCAATCGAGAAAGCTTCAGATATTGAGGCTGTGAAAGAGGGTGTGAAACTTGTTCATCATAAATTAAAAAACGTACTGACTAATAAAGGTCTTAAAGAAATGAATGCAATTGGTGCTGAATTTGATGCTGATGTTCATGAGGGTATCACCAATATACCTGCACCATCAGATGATCTTAAGGGAAAAGTAGTAGATGAATTGGAAAAAGGATATTACCTGAATGACAAAGTGATACGCTTTGCAAAAGTTATTATAGGAGCATAGATACTATTCCAGCCTTTGTGCAGGGCTTTAAAAATGGCGCATAGTGTTTATTTAGAAAAATGGCGAAAAGAGATTATTACGACATACTTGGAGTAACACGCAGCTCAACTGCAGATGAGATAAAAAAAGCTTATCGAAAAATGGCAATTAAATATCATCCGGATAAAAATCCAGGTGATAAACAGTCTGAAGAAAATTTCAAGGAAGCAGCTGAAGCCTATGAGGTTTTAAGCAATGCTGAAAAGAAAAGAAGATATGACCAGTTTGGTCATGCCGGAGGGGCTTCAAGCCCTAATGGTGGTGGCGGATATGGTGGCCAAATGAATATGGAAGACATATTTAGCCAGTTCGGAGATATTTTCGGTGGCGGTGGCGGTGGTGGCAGCCCATTTGACAGTTTCTTTGGGGGCCAACAGCAAACCCGTGGTGGACGTCGTGCAGCACGCGGAAGCAATCTTCGCATCAAGGTTAAACTTAGCCTGGAAGAGATAGCAAATGGTATTGAGAAAAAAATTAGAGTAAACAAACAAATTATTTGTGATACTTGTGATGGCAGTGGAGCAAAAGATAAATCATCATTCAATACTTGCCAGACCTGCAATGGCAGTGGAGCGGTAAGAAGAGTTACAAATACTATTCTAGGACAGATGCAAACAACCAGCACCTGCCCTACTTGTAATGGTGAAGGAACACAGATCACTTCAAAATGTACTACCTGCCATGGCGATGGTTTAACTCGTGGCGAAGAAACAATCAGTATAAACATTCCTGCCGGTGTAAGTGAAGGAATGCAATTATCGATGAGCGGAAAAGGAAATGCTGCTCCTCGAGGCGGTATTTCAGGTGATCTGATCATCCTAATTGAAGAAATCCAGCATGAGGCATTAAAACGTGAAGGAAATAATGTCATTTATGATCTTCATATCAGCTTTATTGATGCAACGATCGGTGCAAGTATTGAAGTCCCAACAATAGATGGGAAAGCAAAAATAAAAATTGACCCTGGAACTCAGGGAGGTAAAATTCTACGGCTGAAAGGAAAAGGTGTTCCGGAGGTAAATTCATATCACCGTGGAGATCAATTGATCTATATAAATATCTGGACTCCAAAAGTACTTTCAAATGAGGAACGTGATATTTTAGATCGCTTAAAGGAATCTCCTAATTTCAAGCCGCAACCTGGCAAAAACGAAAAAAGTTTCTTCGATAAGATGAAGGAATATTTCGAATAAAGGCAAAAAAATAAAAAGCCATCCCATTCCCAGGATGGTTTTTTGCTTTAAATAATTCTTTCAGCGATTTCTTTAATTTATTAGCAATTCATTCAAAAATATTACATCCATAAGATTTAATGCCTGTTTTATACTATTAAGTTTTAATAAATTTGTCTTGCCTTGTATAAGCTTGGCTTTAAATTAAAGAAATGGATCTAGACAGATACTTAATACCTAGGAGAATCACAATCACCTTACTATTTTCGACGCTTGTTAATTTCTGTTTTGCCCAAAGCAAGGTTGATTCTGTACAAAAAGTGGGAGAAATAGTGATTCGTGCTTATTTATCTGAGCAACCAATTCTGAGGGTTCCTTCATCTGTTAGCCTAATCAGTAATAAACAATTGAGAGATCAGCCTGGCATTTCCATGCTTCCGGCTTTGAATTCCTTTCCGGGTATACGAATGGAAGAAAGATCTCCAGGCAGTTACCGCCTATCTATTCGAGGCAGTTCATTACGTTCACCTTTCGGAGTTAGAAATGTAAAGGTTTACCTGGATGAGTTCCCTTTAACAGATGCAGGCGGCAATACCTATCTCAACCTTATTGATATAAACAGCATTCATAATATTGAAGTATTAAAAGGCCCAGATGGCAGTTTATTCGGTGCAAACTCAGGTGGGGTTGTGTTGTTAAACCCAATTGACAAACGTGCCGACAGTTCATGGGCATCAGCAGGAATTAGTAGCGGTTCGTATGGTTTATTTCAGGAGAAAATTGCTATCCAGAAAAAATTTAAAAATCAATTCCTGAATATTAATCATTCTTACCAAAGGTCGGATGGCTACAGAGAACACAGTGCTATGAGCCGCAACTTTGCACAAGTGATGTATCGGATGAACTATTCAGAAGAGAATCAACTGCGCGTTCTGGCATTCTACTCAAATCTAGAATACAAAACCCCTGGAGGATTAACGCTGGCACAATATACAGCTAACCCAAGTGCAGCAAGACCTTCAACAGCATTTGTTGCTGGTCCTGTAGCTCAAAAAGCCCGGATTGAAAACAATACCTTATATGCCGGAATTGTCAATGAAGCTAAGATCATCAATAACCTGAGACATGTTATTGCACTTTACGGTTCATCAACAGATTACCTGAATCCTTTCATAACTAATTATGAAATTAGAAAAGAGAATACTGCCGGAATACGCACCTATATTGAATTATCTGGCAATCAGGATAAATCAATTAATTGGAAATGGAATGCAGGTCTCGAATTACAAACTACCGGAGCTGATATAGCCAATTACACTAATAACAGAGGTGTTCAGGGCAGCCTTCAGGCCCAGGATGATATTATTTCAAATCAATTCTTTTATTTTACCCGCTTTTCAACAAATATTGGTGAAAGACTTAGTGCTGAAGTTGCATCAAGCTTAAATTATTACAAGTATAAATTCTCTAAAAATATACGTACTTATGATAGCCGTTTTGAGCGCAAATTCGATCCGGAGCTGATGCCTCGTTTGGCATTGTCTTATAAAATTTCTAGCAATCTTGCACTTAGATCTTCTATTAGTAGAGGATATTCTCCTCCAACAATTGCAGAGGTGAGAGCATCTGATAATATAATCAACCCCAATATAGAATCAGAAACAGGCTGGAACTATGAAGCTGGATTGAGATTGCGTAACAAAACTGACAGGTTGTGGCTAGATGCCTCAATTTTCCAATACAGACTTGAGAATGCCATTGTTCGTAGGGTTAATGCAAATGATACTGAATATTATTTAAATGCTGGTGGCACTCGCCAGACGGGTGTAGAAACACAGGCAAGTTACTGGCTTATTGAACCGGGTTCAAAAAGATTCCTTAGCGGACTTCAATTGCAAAATAGTTATACTTTAAGTAAGTATTTTTTTCAGAATTATGTTAACGGAACCAGCAATTATTCAGGGAACCGTCTTACAGGTACACCAAGGTCGGTAGTGATCAGTGGACTAGACTTCCGGTTCAAAAATAATTTCTACCTGTTCGCACAGCATAATTACACTTCAAAAATTGCATTGAATGATGCAAATAGTGTCTTTTCAAATTCATTTGATCTGGTTCATTTTAAAGCCGGATGGAGAAGCAGTAAACCAGGTAAATCTATTATTGATGTTTTTGCAGGAATAGATAACCTGCTGGATGAAACCTATAGTTTGGGAAATGATCTAAATGCCTTTGGTGGCAGATTTTTCAATGCTGCTGCTCCGCGAAATTTCTTTGCCGGAATGAAACTTACTTTATAGAATTATGCATACATCCGATGAATTACTCATCGGATGTATGCATATCAAAAATTTAACTCTGCTAATTTTTCGGTAGGATTCATCATGTATGTCAGTAAGGTACCATCGTTCAGCAATTCAAGAACCCTGAAACCTTTGTAAGGAGTACCCCAATTGCCTCCTACATGTGAGTCAAACAGGAATGGTATATTATCAGCCATTTTAACACCATCCTGATCATGCTCATGACCATGAAAACCTGCCCGGATATTTGGATACTTTTTAATTAATGTGAAAAAATCAGGTGTATCAATTGCATGCTTAGTCCATTTTGCCTGAGGGATATGGAGTATCAGAAACACATTCTTTTTATTTTTATACTGCTCTAGCTTCGACTCTAACCAAAGCAGATCAGGAGAAACATAAGTTCCTTGTTCATTGGAGGTATCGGCTAAAATAAATGCTGCATCCTTTGTTTCAAAGCTATGATTCAAAGGCATTTTCCAGACCTCATTCCAGAACTCGCTAGTAACCATATCATGATTACCTCTGGTTACAAAATAAGGTACATCAAGCTGATCAATTTTCTTTTTGACCAATGGTAAAAAAGACTTTTCATTATGAATGATATCACCATTAATAACACAAAAATTCAATTTATTGGTTTTATTAAACAGGTTGATTTGATTGATAACCTTATCAGTCATTTCTT